>DATIMX010000114.1:0-5607 GCA_035474935.1 Geodermatophilus sp.
AACGGCAGCCCCGGACGCGGAACGGCCCCGGTGGGAGTCCCACCGGGGCCGTCCCGCGTGCGCTCAGCTGTCGAGGTTGGCCATGACGTGCTTGACGCGGGTGTAGTCCTCGAACCCGTACATCGACAGGTCCTTGCCGTAACCGGAGTGCTTGAACCCGCCGTGCGGCATCTCGGCGACCAGCGGGATGTGCGTGTTGATCCAGACGCAGCCGAAGTCCAGCGCCTTGCTCATCCGCATCGCCCGACCGAAGTCCTTCGTCCAGACGCTGGAGGCCAGCCCGTACTCCACCCCGTTGGCCCAGGCGAGGGCCTGCTCCTCGTCGGAGAACCGCTGCACGGTGATGACCGGGCCGAAGACCTCCTGCTGCACCAGCTCGTCGTCCTGCCGCAGGCCGGCCACGACGGTCGGCTCGACGAAGAAGCCGCGGTCGCCCTGCCGGCGGCCACCGGCGGTGATCTCGACGTGGTCGGGTGCGCGGTCGAGGAACCCGGTGACGTGCGCGAGCTGGTTGGCGTTGTTCACCGGCGGCACCAGGGCGTCCTCGTCGCCGGCGCCGTTCTCGTACGTCGTCCGGGTGTTGCGCGCCTGCTCGGTCAGCGCCGCGACGAAGTCGTCGTGGATGCCCGGCCCCGCCAGCACCCGGGTGGCGGCGGTGCAGTCCTGCCCGGCGTTGAAGTAGCCGGCGACCGCGATCGCCTCGGCCGCGGCCTCGAGGTCGGCGTCGTCGAAGACGACGACCGGGGCCTTGCCGCCGAGCTCCAGGTGCACCCGCTTGACGTCGCGCGCGGCCGTCTCGGCCACCGCCATGCCCGCGCGCACCGACCCGGTGATCGAGACCATCTGCGGGATGCGGTGCTCCACCAGCGCCCGGCCGGTGTCCCGGTCGCCGCAGACCACGTTGAACACGCCCGGCGGCAGGAACTCGGCGGCCAGCTCGGCCATCCGCAGCGTCGTCGCCGGGGTGGTGTCGCTGGGCTTGAGGACGACGGCGTTGCCGGCCGCGATCGCCGGGGCGAACTTCCAGACCGCCATCATCATCGGGTAGTTCCACGGCGTCACCTGGCCGACGACCCCGACCGGCTCGCGCCGGACCCAGGACGTGTGGCCGGCCATGTACTCCGCGGCCGCCTTGCCCTCGAGGTTGCGCGCGGCACCGGCGAAGAACCGGATCTGGTCGACCATCGGCGGGATCTCCTCGCTCGCGGTCAGCCCGAGCGGCTTGCCGGTGTTGCGGCTCTCCAGCGCCACCAGCTCCTCGCCGTGCGCCTCGATCGCGTCGGCCAGGCGGTACAGCGCCAGGGAGCGCTCCGACGGGGTGGCGTCGCGCCAGCCCGGGAACGCCCGCGCCGCGGCGGTGTAGGCGCGGTCGACGTCCTCGGCCGACGACACCGGTGCGGAGGCGAACACCTCCCCGGTCGCCGGGTCCACCAGGTCGGCCCGGCGGCCGTCGGTGGCGTCGACGTGCTCCCCGCCGACGAAGTTGCGCAGCTCGAGCTTCTCGCTCACCGGAGGTCCCTCTCGTTCGGGCGTCCCGGCGTCCCCGGAACCGCTGATCCGGTGGCAATCGTCACTGCAGACGGCCGATCTGTCCAGCCTCGCGCTCCGACGACGACGGATTCCCTAGGCCGACGGTGGGTGCAGGGCCAGCCAGAGCTCGGCCCGGACGCCGGGGGAGTCCAGGTCGCGGCCGAGCAGCTCCTCGGCCCGCCGGATCCGTTTGCGCAGCGTGTGCCGGTGGACCCCCAGGCGGGCCGCGGCCGGCTCCCACTGCCCGTGGGCGGCCAGCCAGACCCGCAGCGACTCCACCAGGTCGCCGGGGCCGGCCCGGTCGGCCGCGGCCAGCGGTGCGAGGGCGGCCTCGGCGAACGCGGTGGTGGCCCCCGGGTCGAGCAGGGCCGCCAGTCCGCGGCCGGCCAGGTCGGCGAAGGCGGTGACCGGCCGACCCGCGGCCCGGCCGTGCCCGGCCGCCTGCCGGGCCTGGCGTACGCCGTCGGCCAGCCGCGCCCACGGCACCGGCGGTGCGGTCCCGAGGACGGCGCCGGGCACCCGCTCGGGCAGGTCGGCCAGCCGCCCGGCCAGCGGCCCCTCGGCCGGCACCAGGACGACGAGGGCGTCGTCGAGCTCGGCCGACAGCACCGGCTCGCGGACGTGCGCGGCCGCGTCGGCGGCCACGTCGACGGCGGCGGCCCGCTGCTCGGGGCTGCCCAGCACCGCCAGCGCCAGCACCGGCTCGCCCGGCAGCCGCTCGCCCAGCGCCGCCACCACCGGCTCCGCCGCGGCGGTCTGCCCGGCCAGCAGCAGCTGCAGGATCGCCGCCCGCAGCGCCGCGGTGCCGCTGTCGAGCGCCCGGGACTGCTCCAGCCGCAGCGTGAGCAGCAGCGCGGCCGCGTTGACCACGTGCCGGTCGCCCGCGGAGAAGGGGCCCGGCCGCCCGACGGCGAGGAAGCCGCGGACCCGCGAGCCGGTGCCCAGCGACTGCAGCAGCACCGTCTCGCCGGGCTGGGTGAGCGCGGCACCGGCCGGGGGCCGCGCCGTGCGCAGCCGGTCGACCGCAGCCGTCAGGTCGCCGGCGCGGCCCCGCGCGGACGGCGGCGCGGCCTCCAGTGGCGTCCCCGCGGCGTCGAGCAGCAGCGCCCAACCGCCGAGATGCCGGGCCAGCCGGTCGACGACGGTGCCCGGAGCGCCGGGGCCGACCGCGGCACGGGTGAGCTCCCGCTGCACCGTCGACGTCCGGGTGACCGCCGCGTACTCCTCGGCGGCCAGTGCGCTGGAGACCGCCCGTGACAGGGCGATGAACGGCGTCTGCCGCGGCACCTCGAGGACCGCCAGCCCGTGCTCGTCGGCCGCGGCGACCAGCTCCGCGGGCACCTCCGCGTGGGTGAGACCGGTGCCCAGGCCGAGGCCGACCACGCCGGCCCGGGCCAGCCGGCGGACGTAGCCCTCGGCCATGTCGGGCGTCAGCGCCAGGCCGGTGGTGAGCAGGAGCTCGCCGCCCTCGAGGAACGGTGTGGGGTCGGCGAGCTCGCTGACGTGCACCCAGGAGATCGCGCGGTCCACCGGCGCGGCGCGGGTGTGCAGCGCCAGCCCGAGCGACGCAGTGCCGAGCAGGGTCGCGACGGTGACCGGCACAGGGAGGACCTCTCGACGATCTGGACACCCGGACGCCCCGGGAGTGCCGATCCGGACGGTACCGGTGGAGACGTACGCCACGGACCCTGGACGCGAGGACCTCCCCCGTCGGGGGAGGCCGGCCCCACGAGGAGACAGCGATGACCGACCTGCTCACCGGCCCCCACACCGTCGCCCAGGAGCGGCGCCTCGTCACCGAGCTGCCCGGCCCCCGCTCGCGCGAGCTGGCCGCCCGCCGGGCCGCCGCGGTCACCTCCGCCGTGGGCAGCGTCCTGCCGGTCTACGTCGAGCGCGCGGCCGGTGGCGTGGTGGTCGACGTCGACGGCAACTCCTTCATCGACCTGGGCTCGGGCATCGCCGTCACCAACGTCGGCCACGCCGCGCCCGAGGTCGTGGCCGCCGTCCAGGCGCAGGTCGCCGCCTTCACCCACACCTGCTTCATGGTCGGTCCCTACGAGGGCTACGTCGCCGTCGCCGAGGAGCTCGACCGGCTCACCCCCGGTGACCACGAGAAGCGCACGGCGCTGTTCAACACCGGCGCCGAGGCCGTGGAGAACGCGGTCAAGGTGGCCCGGGTGGCCACCGGCCGCTCGGCCGTCGTCGTCTTCGACCACGCCTACCACGGGCGCACCAACCTCACGATGGCGCTCACGGCGAAGAACATGCCCTACAAGCACGGCTTCGGGCCCTTCGCCGGCGAGGTCTACCGGGTGCCGATGTCCTACCCGTACCGCGACGAGCCGGGGATGACCGGCGAGCAGGCCGCCGCCCGGGCGATCGACCTGATCGAGACGCAGATCGGCGCCGCCAACGTGGCCGCCGTGCTCATCGAGCCGATCCAGGGCGAGGGTGGCTTCGTCGTCCCGGCGCCGGGCTTCCTCCCGGCCCTGACCGACTGGTGCCGCCGCTCGGGCGCGGTCTTCGTCGCCGACGAGGTGCAGACCGGCTTCTGCCGCACCGGCGCCTGGTTCGCCTCGGAGCACGAGGGCGTCGTCCCCGACCTGATCACCACCGCCAAGGGCATCGCCGGCGGCATGCCGCTGGCCGGGGTGACCGGCCGCGCCGAGCTGATGGACGCCGTGCACACCGGTGGCCTGGGCGGCACCTACGGCGGCAACCCGGTGTCCTGCGCCGCCGCGCTGGCCAGCATCCGCACCATGCGGGAGCTGGACCTGAACGCCGCCGCCCGCGCGATCGAGGCCACCATGCTGCCGCGGCTGCGCGCGCTGCAGGAGCGCACCGGCGTGGTCGGCGACGTCCGCGGCCGCGGCGCGATGCTCGCCGTGGAGCTGGTGAAGCCGGGCACGAACGAGCCCGACTCCGCGCTGACCAACGCGATCTCCAAGGCCTGCCACGCCGAGGGCGTCATCACCCTGACCGCCGGCACGCACAGCAACGTGCTGCGCTTCCTGCCCCCGCTGGTCATCGGGCAGGACCTGCTCACCGAGGGGCTCGACGTCCTCGACGCCGCCTTCGACGCGCACGCGGGGAAGTGAGCGCCCCGGCCGCGGCCGGCGCCGCCAGTGGGCACCGCCGGCTGACGCTGCGTCCCGAAGGCCCCGCCGGGAGCGACCGGGTGGGCGGCCTGGTCACCTGGCCGGACGGCCGGCCCCTGCTGGCCGACGTCGTGCCGGTCTTCGACCGGCTCGGCGTACGGGTGGCCGACGCCGCCGCCGTCCCCGGGGACGGCGGCGCGCCGGCCACCCGGCTGGAGCTGCTCCTGCCGCCCGGCACCGCGCCGGCCACGGCGCTGCCCCGGCTGGAGCAGGCCCTGGCCGCGGCGTGGGCGGGGGAGACCGAGCTCGACGGGCTCTCCCGGCTGACCGTCGGTGCCGGCCTGCCGGTGCCCGACGTCGCCGTGCTGCGCGCCGCCTGCCGCTACCTCGCGCAGGTGGGGCTGGGCCTGTCCCGCGGCTACGTGGAGGAGACGGTGCTCGCCGCGCCGGAGTTCGCCCGCGCGCTGCTGGCCTCCTTCGCGGCGAGGCACGACCCCGACGCCGCCGACCCCGCGGCCGCCGCCTCGGCGGCCGAGCACCTGGCCGAGCTGCTCACCCGCACGACGAGCCTGGACCAGGACCGCATCCTGCGCGGCCTGCGCGACGTGCTCGCCGCCGTGGTGCGCACCAACCGCTACCAGACCGACGCCACGGGGGCGCCCCGCCCGGCACTGGCGCTGAAGATCGCCTCCGCGGAGCTGGACCTGCTGCCCCGGCCGCGGCCGGAGGTCGAGACCTTCGTCTGCTCGCCGTCCATGGAGGGGCTGCACCTGCGCGGCGCCCGCGTCGCCCGCGGCGGCCTGCGCTGGTCCGAGCGCCCGGAGGACTTCCGCACCGAGGTGCTCGGCCTGGTCAAGGCGCAGATGGTCAAGAACGCGGTCATCGTGCCGGCGGGCGCCAAGGGCGCGTTCGTCGTCCGCGGCGACCTGCGCGGCCTGGACCGCGCGGCGGTGCAGGAGCGGGTGGCCGGCGCCTACCG
>DATIMX010000115.1:0-7389 GCA_035474935.1 Geodermatophilus sp.
TGCAGTTCCAGCCCGGCGTCATGATCACCACGGTGCCCTGGCAGCTGGAGAGCTCGATCGGCCGGGAGGACGCCGGACTGCGCGGCACCGGGCCGGCGCCCGGTGACCTGCGCCGCGGCCTGACCGACGAGCCGGAGCAGACCCCCTATGGATAAAGGACCACCCTTCCCCCCACGCCTCGCACGCTCGGCGCGGGGCCCTGAAGGGCGGCCGGCCCGGCCCGACCGGGGCGGTGGCTGGGTCGGCCGCGAGTTCGAGGTCACCGTCGGCCCGGTGGCCCACGGCGGGCACTGCGTCGCCCGGCACGAGGGGCGGGTCGTCTTCGTGCGGCACACGCTGCCCGGCGAGCGGGTCGTCGTCCGGGTCACCGAGGACCGCCAGCCCGGCTTCTGCCGCGCCGATGCCGTCGAGGTGCTCGAGGCCGCCCCCGACCGGGTGCCCCGGCCCTGTCCGTACAGCGGCCCGGGACGCTGTGGCGGCTGCGACTGGCAGCACGTCACGCACGAGGGGCAGCTGCGGCTCAAGGCCGCGGTGGTCCGCGAGCAGCTGACCCGGCTCGGTGGACTGTCCGGGGACGACGCCGTCGTGCGCGACCTGGTCGTCGAGGCGTTGCCCGGCGGTCCGCTGCGCTGGCGCACCCGCGCCCGGTTCGCCGTCGACCGCGCCGGGGCCCCGGGACTGCGCCGGCACCGCTCGCACGACCTGGTGCTGCTCGACGACTGCCCGATCACCGTGGAGCCGGCCGCGGCCGCCGTCCTCGACCGCCGCTGGCCGGGCGCCGGCGCGGTGGACGTCGCCGTCGACTCCGCCGGCACGGTGACCACCACCCGGCTCGACCGCCGGGGGCGGCCGCAGTCGACGCGGGTGCTGCGTGCCGGTGAGGACGGGGGCGGGTGGGACGACGCCACGGCGCCGGCCGGCCGGGCCGCGCGCTGGGCCGCCGGGCGCGACTGGGAGGTCGAGGGCACCGGCTTCTGGCAGGTGCACCCCGCCGCTGCCGACGCGCTCACCGCGACCGTGGCCGGGTTCACCGCCGTGCGGGCGGGGGAGACGGTGCTCGACCTCTACGCCGGGGCGGGACTGTTCGGCGGCGCGCTCGCGCCCGCGGCCGGGTCTGCGGGCCGGGTGGTCTGCGTGGAGGCCGACGAGGCCGCCTGCGCCGCGGCCGAGGCCAACCTCGCGGCGCTGCCGCAGGCGGAGGTCTGGCAGGGCGACGTGGACGCCGAGGGGCTCACCGAGCTGCTCGCCGAGCTGGGCGGGGCCCCCGACGTCGTCGTCCTCGACCCGCCGCGGGCCGGTGCCGGGGCGGCGGTCAGCCGGGTGCTCGCCGGCGCCGGGCCGCGCGCGGTGGTCTACGTGGCGTGCGATCCGGCGGCACTGGCGCGCGACGTCGCCGCCTTCGCCGGGGGCGGCTACCGGCTGACCGGGCTGCGCGGCTTCGACGCCTTCCCGATGACCGCGCACGTGGAGTGCGTGGCGCTGCTCGAGCGCGCCTGACGGGTCAGTCCCGGCCGCGCTTCTTCCGCTTGCGGTCCCCGTCGTCCTCGCGGTCCGACGCGGGGGTCGTCGCCGTGGTCTCGGTCGGCTCCGCCGACGGGGTCGACGGCACCACCTCCGGGACGGCGGGGACGACGGCCTGCACGGTCGGGGCCGGGGCGACCGGCTCGGGGGCGGCCGGCTGCTGGACGGCCGGCTGCGGAGCGGACGGCGCCGGGGCGACCGGGGCCCGCGGTGCCGGGGTGGAGGACGACGCGACCGACGGCGAGGGAGCCGACGGCGACGGAGCGGGCGCCGGCTGCTGCACCGGCGACGGGGTCGGCTCGGGGCTGTCGGCGGCGGGGGCGAGGGCCGGTGTCCCGGCGGCGGTCGGCGTCCCGGCGTCCGCGGGCACGGAGGCGGCGGGGGAGGGGACCGGGGTCTCGCTCTCGGCCGTGCGGACCGCGTCGCCGGCGCGCGCGGCGTCCCCGATCTCCCCGGCCCGGACGGCGTCGCCGACCTCTCCGGCCCTGACCGCGTCCCCGACACCGCTGTCGGAGGCGTCGACCGTGCTGTGCACGGCCGTGGTGCCCGGCCCGGACACCCCGCCGTCGTCGGCCGCGACGGCGCCCAGGCCGGCGGCCATGCCGACGAAGGACAGCATCCCGAGGGCGGTCGTCGCGAAGCGGGGCGAGCGGGCGCCCTCGGGCTGCGGGCGCGACAGGCGGAGCATGCGGGTGGTCCCCTCGGCGGTGCGTGTGGCGGGTGTGGGGCGGCGGTCGGGCGGAGGGCCCGGGAGGACGGCACTCCGCTCTGCACACGCAGAGCGTTCGGACGGCCGCGCAAGGTGACGGTAACCCGGACGGCGCCGTGACGGAAGGGTCCCGTCGGGATCGGGTCGGCCGGCCCGGGGAGGAGGAGGGCGACCGACTACGGTGCTTCCCGTGACCACCTGGGAGTACGCCTCGGTCATCACGGCCAACGACGCGGAGTCGCAGCGGGCAGGGGTGAGCGTCAAGCTCCCCGGCGGCCAGCCGGAGCGTCAGGCGGGTGACACCAGCTCGGTGCTCAACCGGCTGGGGAGCGAGGGCTGGGAGCTCGTGAGCTACCACTCCAGCGGCGCGGGCACCTGGGGCTTCGAGCAGTTCTGGCTCAAGCGCCCCACCTCCTGAAGGAGGACCTGCCACCCCACCGATCGGCCCGTCCCGGGCACCGCCGCCAGCCCCGTTCCGGGGCACCGCCCCGAGCGGAGCGAGGGGTGGGGAGGACGGGGTCCTCCCACGGTGAGGGGGAGGGGGTCCTCCTGCCTGCAGGGAGGCCGGTGGGATCGACGATCGCGCCGCTGACCAGCGCGGCGGATCGAACGTGCGTTCGACCGGTGGGGCAGACTGCTGCGGTGGACGCTTCGCTGCCGCCGGGCTGGCCCGCCGCCGTGCGACCGCCCGGCGCTCCCGACTGGGACCACACTGCGGTGGCCTGGCTGTTCGACCTGGTGCCGCCGGACTACCGGGCACACGAGGTGCTGCGCCGCTATCCGCTGCTGCTGGCCCGCTTCGCCCGTGACCACGTCGCCGCCGGGCTGGAGGCGGCGCGGGCGGGGTGGCGCACGGTGCGGGTGGAGCTCGCCGACGAGCTGCCGGCCGATGCGATGGAGGCGGCGATCACCGCCTACGAGCGGGAGGGGGCCCGGCTGGCGGCCGCCGCCCGCGGGGTCGAGGCGGTGGCCGGTGCGCTGCGGGGCGAGCGGTGGGTGCCACGGTTGTGAGCCTGCATCCAGCGCCGCTGCTCGACCGGAAGAGGGAGGAAAGCGCGGATACAGTGGGTCGGCGGCCGTTGCGACGCCGCACCTGCCGCCGATGGAGAGGACGCACCCCCTCGTGTCGCTCCTGCGATCGCTCCACAGCCCCGATGACCTGAAGGCGCTCCCGGCCGACCAGCTGCCGGCACTCGCCGTCGAGATCCGCGACGCACTGGTCACCAGTGTCGCCAAGACCGGCGGGCACCTCGGGCCCAACCTCGGTGCGGTCGAGCTGACCATCGCCCTGCACCGGGTCTTCGACTCCCCGCGCGAACCGATCGTCTTCGACACCGGTCACCAGAGCTACGTGCACAAGATGCTCACCGGCCGCGTGGAGGACTTCGCGCGGCTGCGCCAGCGCGGCGGCCTCTCCGGCTACCCGAGCCGCGCCGAGAGCGAGCACGACTGGGTGGAGAACAGCCACGCCTCCACCTCGCTGTCCTACGCCGACGGGCTGGCCAAGGCCCTCGCCGTCCGCCGCGAGCAGCGCCCCGTGGTCGCCGTCATCGGCGACGGCGCGCTCACCGGCGGCATGGCCTGGGAGGCGCTGAACAACATCGCCGGCGCCCAGGACCGCCCGGTGGTCATCGTCGTCAACGACAACGGCCGCTCCTACTCGCCCACGATCGGCGGGGTCGCCGACGCGCTGGCCACGCTGCGGCTGCGCCCGGGCTACGAGCAGGCGCTGCTGCAGGTCCGCCAGGCGCTGCACCGGGCCCCGGTGGTCGGCTCGGCGCTCTACGACGCGCTGCACGCCATCAAGAAGGGCCTCAAGGACGTGCTCTCGCCGCAGGGCATGTTCGAGGACCTCGGCCTGAAGTACATCGGCCCGGTCGACGGGCACGACGTCCGGGCGATGGAGTCCGCGCTGCGCCGCGCCCGCTCGTTCGGCGGGCCGGTCATCGTGCACGCCGTCACCACCAAGGGCTTCGGCTACCCGCCGGCCGAGACCGACCAGATCGACGCCTGGCACGCCACCGGCGTCTTCGACCCCGACAGCGGGGTCAGCCCCGCCCCCAAGGGGCGGGACTGGACGACGGCCTTCTCCGACGAGCTGGTGCGCATCGGCGCCGAGCGCTCCGACGTCGTCGCGATCACCGCGGCGATGCTGCACCCGACCGGCCTGGCCGCCTTCGCCGAGCGCTTCCCGGAGCGCACCTACGACGTCGGCATCGCCGAGCAGCACGCGCTCACCTCGGCCGCGGGCCTGGCGATGGGCGGGCTGCACCCGGTGGTCGCGGTCTACTCGACCTTCCTCAACCGGGCCTTCGACCAGCTGCTCATGGACGTCGCGCTGCACCGCCAGCCGGTCACCGTCGTCCTGGACCGGGCCGGCGTCACCGGCAGCGACGGCGCTTCGCACAACGGCATGTGGGACATGTCGATCCTCTCCGTCGTCCCCGGGCTGCGGTTGGCCGCGCCGCGGGACGAGGCGACGCTGCGGGAGGCGCTGCGCGAGGCGGTCGAGGTGACCGACGGGCCGAGCGTCGTCCGCTTCCCGAAGGGGGTCCCGCCGGTCGACGTCCCGGCGCTGGAGCGGCGCGGCCCGGTCGACGTGCTGCGCCGCGGTGGGCAGCAGGAGGTGCTGCTGGTCGCGGTCGGCTCGATGGTCCCGATGTGCCTGGCCGCCGCCGAGCGCGCCGCCGACCACGGCATCGACGTGACCGTCGTCGACCCGCGCTGGGTGCTGCCGGTCCCGTCCGAGCTGGTCGACCTGGCCGCCGCCCACCGGCTGGTGGTCACCGTCGAGGACGGCGGCCGGGCCGGCGGCGTGGGCACCGCGCTCACCCAGGCGCTGCAGGACCGCGGCGTCGACGTGCCGCTGCGGTCGCTGGGCCTGCCCCAGGCGTTCCTCGAGCACGGCAGCGTCGGCCAGGTGCTGGCCGACGCCGGCCTCACCGAGCAGGACGTCGCCCGGCGGATCGCCGAGTGGACGGCGGTGCTCGCCGAGCGTTCCGAGGGCAGCGTCGCCGAGGTGGTCGAGGAGCGGCCGTGATAGCCGAGATCCAGGTCGCGCCCTCGCCGGCCGGGACGCCCGACGACCCGCACGCGTACGTCGAGGCCGCCATCGCGGTCATCCGGGAGTCCGGGCTCCGCTACGAGGTGGGTGCCCTGGGCACGACCCTCGAGGGGGACGACGACGCGGTCTGGACGACGCTGCGGGCCGCGCACGAGGCGATGCTGGCGGCCGGCGCGTCGACCGGGCTCTCGCACGTGAAGATCGCCTCGGTCGGCCGGACGATGGAGAGCCTCACCCACAAGTTCCGCTGAGCGACGAGAGGGCCGCCCCGGTGCTTCCGGGGCGGCCCTGTCGTCGTGCGGGTTCGTGCTGTCCTGGCTCACCGTTCCGGCCCCTGCCTCGCCACTGGTCGTGAGGCAGGACCCGGCATGCTCAGCTCAGCTGATCACCGCTGCCCTCGAGCGGGCAGCGAGGCCACCCCGCGCGGCAGGAACCGCGAGCCGGTGACCCGCTCGGAGACCCCGGCGCGGTCCAGGTAGGCGGAGATCCCGCCCAGCCAGAACGGCCAGCCGGCGCCCAGGATCATGCACAGGTCGATGTCCTGCACGGCCTGGACGACGCCCTCGTCGAGCATCAGCCGGATCTCCTGGGCCAGCGCCTCGACGGCCCGCTGGCGCACCTGCTCCTCGGTCAGCGGCTCGGGGTGGGTCGTGGGCGAGTCATGGCCGATGCCGGCGAGGTCGGGGTCGACGACGCCGGGCTCGGAGTACACCGACGACCTGCCCAGCTCGACCATCCGGCGCAGCCCCTCGCCGACGGCGAACCGGTCGGGGAAGGCCTCGTGCATCCGCTCGGCCACGTGCAGCGCCACCGGCGGGCCGACGAGGGTGAGCAGCTCGAACGGCGTCATCAACAGGCCCAGCGGGTCCAGCGCGCGGTCGGCGACGGCGACCGGCGTCCCCTGCTCCACGGCGGCGGTGACCTCGCCGAGGAAGCGGGTGAGCAACCGGTTGACCACGAACGCCGGGGCGTCGGCGACGAGCACGCAGCTCTTCTTCAGCGACTTCCCGACGGCGAAGGCGGTGGCCAGCGTGGCGTCGTCGGTCCGCTCGGCGCGCACCACCTCCAGCAGCGGCAGGACGGCGACCGGGTTGAAGAAGTGCAGGCCCACGACGCGCTCGGGGTGCTCGAGCTTGGCGGCCATCTCGGTCACCGACAGCGCGGAGGTGTTGGTCGCCAGCACGCACCCGGGGGAGACGACGGCCTCGACCTCGGCGAACACCTGCTGCTTGACCGACATCTCCTCGAAGACCGCCTCGATGACGAGGTCGGCGTCGGCGAAGGCCGCCTTGTCCAGCGCACCGGTGACCAGGCCCTTGAGCCGGTTGAGCCTGTCGTTCGACAGCCGACCGCGGGCGGCCAGCTCCTCCAGCTGCGTGTGGACGTAGCCGACGCCCTTGTCGACGCGCGCCCGGTCGATGTCGGTGAGGACGACGGGCACCTCGAGCCGGCGGACGAACAGCAGCGCCAGCTGCGAGGCCATCAGGCCCGCACCGACGACACCGACTTTGGTGACCTTCCGGGCCAGGCTCCTGTCCGGTGCGCCGGCCGGCCGCTTGGCGCGTTTGTTCACCAGGTCGAAGGAGTAGAGCGAGGCCCGCAGCGGGTCGCTCATCAGCAGGTTGGTGAGCGCGTCGTCCTCGGCCGCGGTGCCGGCCGTGAAGGCGTCGCCCTCGACGCCGTTGCGCGCCAGGTCCAGCAGCTCGACCGAGCGGACGGCGCCGGGGGAGGCGTTGCGGGTGCGGCCCGCGACGATCGCGCGGGCCCGCTCGATCGCGCCGTCCCAGGCCGACCGGTCGATCTCAGGACGGGCGACCGTCACGTCCCCACCGAGTACGCCGACGGCCCACTCCAGCGACCGCTCCAGGAAGTCGGCCGGCTCCAGGACGGCGTCGGCGATGCCGAGCTTCGCCGCCTGCGGCGCCGGGGTCATCTTGTTCTGCGCCAGCGCGTTCTCGACGATCACCGTGACGGCGGGGTCGATGCCGATCAGGTTCGGCAGCAGCTGCGTGCCGCCCCAGCCGGGCACCAGGCCGAGGAAGACCTCGGGGAAGGCGACCATCGCCGTCGACGCGATCGTCCGGTACGCGCAGTG
>DATIMX010000116.1:0-6062 GCA_035474935.1 Geodermatophilus sp.
CGCGGCGACGGGTGTGCCGGGGGTCGGGCGCGAGGCCAACGGGGGCAGGGGGACGCCGCGGTGGGCCAGCTCGCGAGCGGCCTCCACGTAGCTGGTCGAGCCGCGGGACCCGGGGTCGTAGGTGACCACCGACTGGCCGTAGCCCGGAGCTTCCGAGACTCGCACGTTCCGTGGGATGACGGTGTCCAGCACCAGGCTGCCGAAGTGGTTGCGCACCTCCTCGGCGACCTGGTCGGCGAGTTTCGTCCGCCCGTCGTACATCGTGAGCAGGATGGTCCGGACGGCGATCCCCGGGTTGAGGTGGCGGCGGACCAGGTCGATGTTGTTGAGCAGCTGCCCCAGGCCCTCCAGCGCGTAGTACTCGCACTGGATGGGGATGAGCACCTCGTCGCCGGCCACGAGCGCGTTCAGCGTGAGCAGCCCCAGGGACGGCGGGCAGTCGATGAGCACGTAGTGCGGGCGCTGCTCCGGCGGGAGCTCCTGCAGGTAGGTCTCGATCGCCCGGCGCAGCCGGTACTCGCGGGCGACGACGGAGACCAGCTCGATCTCGGCACCGGCCAGGTCGATGGTCGCCGGCACGCAGGAGAGCAGCGGTGTGGCCGTCGTCGGGTGCACCACCTCGGCGAGCGAGCTGTCACCCACCAGGGCGTCGTACACCGACGGCGTCCCCACGCTGTGGTCCACACCGAGGGCCGTGCTGGTGTTGCCCTGCGGGTCGAGGTCGATGACCAGCGTCCGCAGCCCGTACAGCGCCAGGGCGACCCCGAGGTTGACCGAGGAGGTGGTCTTGCCGACGCCGCCCTTCTGGTTGGCGATCGTGATGACCCGGATGCGGCCCGGCGCGGGGAACGGCTCCTGGTCGGCAGCGTGCAGGACCTGGGTGGCCCGCAGCGCCTCCATCGCGATGGGACTGTCGAACTCGACGGCGGAGGCCGACTGCTCGGCCGTGAGACTGCTCCGCAGCCGCTGGCCCGGGTCGGTCATCTCAGGTCCCTCCTGCCGGTCCGTTTCACGTGGAACGGACGCGGGAAGTCGTACGGGGTTCCACGTGGAACGTGCGTCACCGGGTCCCTCGCGTCATCACCACCACGGTAGTGGCAGCCTCCCCCAGCCCCGCTCCGACAGCCCGTGCGTGGATCTCGCGCATCCCGGCCGCCTCCAGTTCGGGCACCAGCGACGGCAGCTCCTCCAGCGCGCGGGACCCGACGAGGGCGACCAGCTGGGCGCCCGGGCGCAGCAGCCCGCGGCACCACGCCACGAGCCGGGGCAGGGCCGCCACGGCCCGTGCCGTGACGACGTCCACCGACCCGACCGCGGCGCGCACCGAGCGCTCCTCGGCCCGGCCGCGCACGACGCGCCACGGGGCGCCCAGGTCGGCGACGACCTCCTCGAGGAACTCCACCCGGCGGGCCATCGGCTCGAGGAGGGTGAGCCGGACGTCCGGCCGGGCCAGCGCCAGGGGGATCCCGGGCAGACCCGCGCCGCTGCCGACGTCGACCACCCGGGCGCCGGCCGGGACGGCGTCGGCGACCGCGGCACTGTTGAGGACGTGCCGCTCCCACAGCCGGGGTACCTCCCGCGGGCCGATCAGCCCGCGGGTGACGCCGTCGGTGGCCAGCCGGGCGACGTAGCGCTCGGCGTCGGCCAGCGCCGGGCCGAACACCGAGCGGGCGACCTCCGGGGCCGGTGGGACGGCTGGGGTGCCCGAGTCGGACGAGGCGGGCTCGGTCACCGATCCGGCAGCACCACGACGCGACGGTTGGGCTCCTCACCCTCGGACTCGCTGTGCACGCCGGCGACCCCGGCGATGACGTCGTGCACGACCTTGCGCTCGAACGGGTTCATCGCCGACAGCCGCTCCGGCTGCCCGCTGCTCGCGACGCGGCGCGCGGTCTCGGCCGCCAGCGAGGTGAGGTCGGCCCGGCGCCGGGCGCGGAACCCGCTGATGTCGAGCATGAGGCGGCTGCGGACGCCGGTGGACTGGGCCACGGCGAGCCGGGTGAGCTCCTGCAGCGCCTCCAGGACGGCGCCGTCGTGGCCCACGAGGTCCTTGAGGTCACCGCCGACGATCGCCACCGAGGCCCGGTCGCCCTCGACGTCGAGGTCGATGTCGCCGTCCACGTCGAGGATGTCGAGCAGCCGCTCGAGGTAGTCGCCGGCGACGTCGCCCTCGCGGACCAGCAGGTCGTCGGCCCCCTCGTCGTCCCCGGCCGGCTCGACGGCGGCGTCGGCGCCGTCCTCGTCCGCGTCGGGCAGGTCCGGCTGCGCCGGGACGTCGGCGTCGGCGGGTGGGCTCAGGACCGCGCCGGAGGTGGCCTCGCTGGTGGGGGCGACCGGCTCGGTGGGGTGCTGTGGGGCGCTCATGGCGTGTCCTCCAGTCGTGCGGGCGTCCGGGGTCGGCCCCGGTGGTCGATCACCGGCGCGGTCGCCCGCAGGGGCGCCGCACGCGCCGGCTCAGCGGCGCTTGCGCTTGCCGCGGTTGGCCGGTCCCTGGCTGCCGCCGCGCGCCCCGCCGGTGCGCGGGCGACCTCCCGAGGAGCGGGCGGCGGCCGACGAGCCGTCGGAGCCCGCGGCGGTGGCCCCCGTCGCGGTGGGGACGTCGTCGGCCGCGGTGGCGTCGGTCGTCCTGGCGTCGGCCGTGGTGGCGTCGGCGGTCGGGTTGGCCGTGTCGACCGTCGAGGCCGGGGCGGCGGTGCGGCCGCTCTTGGGGCGGACCGGCTTCGCGCCGGGCCGAGGGGCCAGCGCCTTCGGGTCGACGGCCGGCTTGTCCGCGGCGGCCTTGGCCTTGGCGGCGTCGGAGCCGGGCGGCGGCATCTTGCGCAGGATGAAGAACTGCTGGCCCAGCGTCCACAGGTTGTTGGTGAACCAGTACAGGAGGACGCCGATCGGGAAGAGGAAGCCGGAGACGAAGAGGCCCAGCGGCATCACGTAGAGCAGCATCTTCTGCACCATCGCGGCCTGGCCCTCGACCGGACCGGAGCGGCGCATGATCTGCTTCTGTGTGAAGAACGTCGTGAAGCTCATGATCACGATGAGGATGAAGGCGACGACCCGGATCTGCCCGTAGCCGTTCGTGATCTCGAGGATCGCCTGCTCCTTGGCCCCGCTCATGAAGAACGAGGAGGAGATCGGCGCCCCGAAGAAGGGCGCCCGCGCGGCCTCGTCGGTGAGCTCGTCCGACCAGCCGTAGAGCCCCGGGGCGCCCGGCGCCAGCCGCCGCAGCACGTGGAAGAGCGACAGGAAGATCGGGATCTGCGGCAGGATCGGCAGGCAGCCCGCGAGGGGACTGACGTTCCGCTCCTTCTGCAGCTTCTGCATGGCCACGGCGAAGCCCTGCCGGTCACTGCCGAACTGCTTGCGCAGCCGCTGGATCTCCGGCTGGAGCTCCTGCATCGCCCGCTGGGACTTGACCTGCTTGACGAACAGCGGGAAGAGGATCACCCGAACGGTGACCACGAGGAAGACGATCGACAGCGCCCAGGCCAGGCCCGACAGGCCCGTCCCTGCCCCGGGGTCACCGAGGACGAGGTTCCACAGCGAGTGCCACCGGGCCAGGACCCACGAGATGGCGGTGTACAACCAGTCAAGCAACGGAGGACTCCTCCTGCGGGGCCCGGCGGGGTGCCGACGGGACGGGTCGGGCGGGTGCGGGCGCGGTCGAGCGGGCCGGCGGCACCAGGTCGAGGCCACCAGGGTGCCAGGGGGCGCACTTGAGCAGCCGTCGCAGGGCCAGCCAGCTCCCGCGGCCGGCGCCGTGGACGGCGATCGCCTCGACGGCGTAGGCGCTGCAGGTGGGCTGGAAGCGGCACCGCGGGGGGAGCGCCGGGCTGATCGCCCGCTGGTAGAAGCCGACGACGGCCAGCAGCGCCCGGGCGACCGGATGTCGTCCGGCGCGAGGGGCCGGCGGGTCGGCGGTCACGGGGTGCGGACCCGGAGGACGCGGTCGAGCCCGGCGGTCAGGTCGCGGCGCAGGTCCGCCGAGCTGGCGGTGGCCGCCTCCGGCCGGGCGCGGACCACGAGGTCCGCGGTGGGGGGCAGCCGGTCGAGCTGGTCGTGCACCACCGCCCGCAGCCGCCGGGTCACGCGGTGACGGACCACCGAGTTGCCCACGGCCCTGCCCACCACGAAGCCGGCCCGTGGACCGCCGACCCTCCCGGCGTCGCCGGGAGTCGGGGTCACGGGCCGTTCGGGGAGGTAGTGGAGCACCATGGTCGGCCGTCCGGCACGCCTGCCGGACCGGACGACCGCGGTGAACTCCGGACGCCGGCGCAGGCGTGCCTGCGCGGGCAGCACCTCAGGCGGAGAGCTTCTCGCGACCCTTGCGCCGACGGCCGGCGATGATCGCCCGGCCCGCGCGGGTGCGCATCCGCAGCCGGAAGCCGTGGGTCTTGGACCGGCGGCGGTTGTTCGGCTGGAACGTGCGCTTGCTCACGAGGTACTCCCACTACACGACATCGACGGGGGCGTGCCCACCGGGGGGCGGACGCGCGACAGGGACGGGCACACGGCGGGAGCCGGTTCCCCGTCCACGGATCTCCCGCCAGCATAGCCGAGGGAGCGCGGAGACCGGCGGCCCGGCCTGACACCGACTCCCCAGGCTCTCCCGACGGTGGACGGGACGCGCGGTGCCGCCCCGCGGACGGTGCGCGACACGCCCCGCGGCGCGCCGAGAGCCGCCTCCGGCCTCGTTGCCGGGCTGTGGACGGGGCTGTTAGCGTCGCCGTCGCTCCACACCGGACACCGACGTCCGGCACAAGGGCTGCCCCGCTGGTGTCGACCGACCACCACGCACTCCGGACAACCGCGACGACTCCCCTCTGACCAGCGGCGACACCCCCAGCCTGGCGGAACACGCGGGAGCCGGTGCGCATGTGTCGCCGATCGTGCACAGCCTGTGGACACCGGTGTGGACTCCGTGTGTCCGGATGTCCACAGTGGGGGACCGACCGGGGGACGACGGACCCGGCGACGGGCGGCCGCGGCGGGGCCGACGACACACGGGAACCTGGGAGGACGAGGGCCATGGCCGATGCCACGGTGGACCTGGCGACGGTCTGGGACCAGATCCGCGAGCGGCTGGCGACGAGCCTGTCCCCGCAGCAGAACGCGATGCTCAACCTCACCCGCCCGGTGGGGGTCTTCGAGGACACCGCGGTGCTGTCGGCGCCCAACGAGTTCACCCAGACGGTGCTCGAGTCCCGGATGCGCCGGGTGCTGGCCGAGGCGCTGTCCGAGCACCTCGGCCGCGACATCCGCGTCGCCGTCCAGGTGGAGGACGGCCCGGCCCGGCCGCCGGCCGCACCCGCGCCCGAGGTGCCGACCCGCCGTCCGTGGTCGGTGGTCGAGGCGCAGCGGGCCGAGGAGGACCGGGAGACCCGCGACCGCGCCGACGACGGGCGCAGCGCGTTCGGCGTGCGTGCCGACGTCCGGCCCGCCTGGGAGGACGGCGGCAGGAGCACCTCCGACATCCGACCGGCCGAGCGCGACGCCGAGGAGTGGTCCCCCACCGACTGGAGCCCGCCGGCCCGGCGTCCGGCCGGCCGCGGCACCCGCGCCGCCGAGCGCGACTGGGGCGGCACCGACCTCGACGAGGACGGCGTGGCCGTGCTGCCCTTCGACCTCGACACCGACGACGACGGTGCCCCCGAACCGCCGGCGCCGCCGTCCCGTGGCCGCCGCGGCGGGTCCCGCGGCGGCGGGGACGCCGTCCCGCTGTTCGGGGACCGCCGGGCCCCGGCCGGCGCGCAGGACCCGGGGCTCAACCCCAAGTACGTCTTCGACAGCTTCGTCATCGGCAACAGCAACCGGTTCGCCCACGCCGCGGCCGTCGCGGTCGCCGAGGCGCCGGCCCGCGCCTACAACCCGCTGTTCATCTACGGCGACTCCGGCCTGGGCAAGACGCACCTGCTGCACGCCATCGGCCACTACGCGGCGCGGATGTTCCCCAACGTCCGGGTGCGCTACGTGAGCACCGAGGAGTTCACCAACGAGTTCATCAACCTGGTGCACTCCGGGCGGGCCGAGGACTTCCGCCGCCGCTACCGGGACATCGACTTCCTGCT
>DATIMX010000117.1:0-32243 GCA_035474935.1 Geodermatophilus sp.
CTCACTGCCACCGCATCCGGTCAACAGCAGGGCGGTGCCGCAGACGACGGCGGCCAGCCGGCGGCGGGTGGGGGAGAACGCGGTCACGGGACCTCCTACGGGGCGAGTGCGGTGGGTGGTACGTCGGTCGGTGGGGACGGCTCAGGGTGCGGGCGCGAGCACCTCGGCGACCAGGTAGGCCTGGTCGTCCCACTGCGCCGGGTCGACGTCGAGGGAGAACTCCTCGGTCACCACCGCGGCATCCAAGGAGTCGACCGGTGTCGCGGCCACGATCAGCGGCGTGCCGGCCTGCGGGTCGGCGTCCCCGGCGTCCTGGGCGGCGACCACGAGCACCGGGCCGACCTCGGCGTCCTCCGGGGAGGTCACGGTGAAGACCCGCGGCGAGAGCACCTCGGCCACCTCGGCGAGGAGGGTGACCTCCTGCCCGGTGTAGGCCGTCAGGTCCTCGTAGAAGTCCGCGTCGAGCAGCCCGTTGTACGGGTCGTCGAGGTCCTCCGCCCCGCGGACGTCGGGGAGCTCCACCTCGGTCCCGCGCTCGCCCGCCGCCCCCTCGGCCCCGGCACACCCCGACAGGCCGGCGCCGGTCAACGCCAGGACGGCCGCCAGCGTGGACCCGGCCAGCGGCCGGCGACGGAACGCACGCACGACGGGGTCTCCTCCCGACCGGTCGGGCCCGGTGCGGCCCGCTCGCCCCACTTCCTGCCCGGACGCGCCGCACGCACCTCGAACCCGGCCGGTTGTGTCACCGAACCGTCATGTCCCCGGCTGCAGCTCAGGAGGGGGCGGCCGGCGGCGCGGTTCCGGGGTCCCCACCCGACGGGGTCGGCGTCCCCGCGGGCGCGGCGACCGACGCGTAGTCCTCCCGGCCCACCGGATCGGCGGTCAGCCCGTCGTCGGTGGGCACCTCGAGGGGGGAGCCGTCGGCGGTGATCCGCACCGCCGCCACGCCGGTGGACTCGGTGACGGTGAAGACCACCTGCGCCACGGCGAGCAGCTGGTTGCCGCCCGCGACCTCGGTGAACTCCCGCGACACCGCGACGGTCACCACGGCGTCGGTGGTCACCGGCCGCTCCGGCGTCAGGCTCTGCGGCGACAGCGCCGTCCGCAGCCCGTCGACCACCTCGGCGCGCGTCGGCCCGGCCGCCAGCGCGTCCAGCGCGGCGTCGACGCCGGGGCTCTCGGCCGGCCGCTCGGCCGCCTCCAGCCGGCTGCCGCGCACGAACCACACCGTCACCCGGTCGCCGCCGGCGTCCCCGGGGGCACCGGTCGACGGCGCCGTCGGCCGCGGGATGGTGATCTCCTCCGGTGCCGACTGCGCGCCCACGCCGCAGCCGGCCAGGGCGACCACCGCGGCCACCGCCAGCGCCGCCCGCCTCACGACGTCTCCTCCGTCCCCGGGTCCACCGGCAGCCGGACGACGAACCGTGCGCCGCCGTCCGGTGCGTCGGTCACCGCGACCGCGCCGCCCATCAGCTGCACGTGCCGGCTGACCAGCGCCAGACCGAGCCCGCTGCCCTCGCTGCTGGCCCGCCCGCTCCGGCCGCCGCGGGCGAACCGCTCGAACACGACCGCCCGCTCGTCCTCGGGCACGCCGGGGCCGGCGTCGTCCACCACGACGCAGGCGGTGGCGCCCGAGCACTCGACGGTCACCGCGGTCAGGCCGCCCCCGTGCGAGTCGGCGTTGTCGATGAGGTTGCGCAGCACCCGCTCCAGGCGCCGCTTGTCCGCGCGGACGACCACGTCGGCGACGTCGGCCCGCACGGTCAGGTCGACGGCCCCACCGCCCGCGGCCGCCCGGCGGGCCAGCGCCTGGCGCACCAGCGCGGCCAACCGCACGTCCTCGACCACCAGGTCGGTGTTGCCGGCGTCGGCCCGCGAGATCTCCAGCAGGTCGGCCACCAGCCGCTCGAAGTCGCGCACCTCGGAGCGCAGCAGGGCCAGCGCCTCCCGGCCGTCGGGTGGCAGGTCGTCGGCGTGCGCCTCGACCAGGTCGGCGGCGTTGAGCATCGTCGTCAGCGGGCTGCGCAGCTCGTGGCTGACGTCGGAGGCGAAGCGGGCGTCGGCGCGCACCCGCTGTTCCAGCGCCGCCGCCGTGGCGTTGAACGACGCCGCGATCGGCGCCAGGGAGGGGTCGTCGCGCGGGTCGATGCGCGCGCCGAGGTCGCCCGCGGCGATGGCGGCCGCGGCGGCCGAGATGCGGTCCAGCGGCCGCAGCGCCGGGCCGGTCACCCACCAGCCGACGGCGGCCGACACCGGCGCGATCGCCAGCACCGACAGCGCCAGCACCACCCCCAGCAGCCGGGCGGTGTCGTCCAGCTCGCGCAGCGGGAAGACCTCGAAGTAGGCGTCGTCCAGGCCGGCCAGCGGCACCCCGACGGCCAGGTAGGGCTGCCCGTCGACGACGATCCGCTGCCGCGCCGGCGTCCCGTCCCGGACGGCGGTGCGCAGCGCCTCCGGCAGCTCCTCCTGGCCGATCCGCAGCGAGGTGGTGCTCCACTCGTCGTCGTCCACCAGCAGGGACACCGACCCGGTCTCGCGCGGCAGCTGGGACAGCAGCTCGGCGCGGGGCAGGCCCTCCGCCGACAGGCCGCGCTGGACCACCGAGGCGTTGGCCACCGCCTGCCCGAGCGTCACGTTCTGCCGCTGGTGGAGCAGGTACTGGGTGGCGAACACCCAGACGCCCACGGCGAGGGCGGCGGTCAGCACCACGGCGACGACGGTCAGCGCGAGGGTCGCCCGGCCGCGCAGCGAGGGCGTCCGCGGACCGCGCCGCCGCAGCGGCGGGGAACGCCCCTCGGCCGGCGGGGGAGGAGTACGTCGTCCGGTCGCCAGGCTCACTCCGGCACCCGGTAGCCCATGCCGCGCACGGTCGTGACGATCGTCGGGTCGGCCGGGTCCGGCTCCACCTTCTTGCGCAGCCGCCGCACGTGGACGTCGACCAGCCGGGAGTCGCCGAAGTAGTCGTAGTCCCAGACCCCCTCCAGGAGCTCCTCCCGGCTGAACACCCGGCCGCGCTGGGTGGCCAGCTCGAGCAGCAGCTTGAACTCGGTCCTGGTCAGCGGCACGACCTCGCCGCCCCGCGTCACCACGCCGTCCGCCGGCGCGATCTGCAGGTCGCCGACGACGATGCGCGGCCGGGGACCCGCGGTCCCGGCGCGGCGGGCCAGCGCGCGGATGCGGGCGGAGAGCTCCTCGGCGACGAAGGGCTTGGTGACGTAGTCGTCGGCGCCGGCCTCCAGTCCGGCGATGACGTCGGCGCTGTCCGCGCGCGCGGTCACCATGATCACCGGCGTGGTGGAGACCCGGCGGATCTCCCGGCACACCTCCAGGCCGCTGCGGCCGGGCAGCACCAGGTCCAGCAGCACGATGTCGTGCGCCCGCTCGGCCAGCGCCGCCAGGCCCTCCTCGCCGGACCCGGCCTCGGTCACCTCCAGGCCCTCCCGGCGGAGGGTGATCGAGACGATGCGCCGGATGCGGTCGTCGTCCTCGATGATCAGCACGGACCGGGCCATGCCGCGGCACTGCCCAGCGATGCCGCCCTCGACACCGCCCGGTCCGAGCGCCGGGCTCAGAACCAGCCGCGGCGGGCGCCGAGCTGACGGACGGCGGCGTCGAGGTGTGCGGCCACGGTGCGCACGTCGGTGTCCGCGTGGCTCAACCGCAGCCGGCCGCCGACGTCCCGCCCCTCGCTGAGCAGCCCGCCCCGCCGGTCGACCTCCAGGACGACGTCCACGCCCTGCGGGTCGGCGAGGAAGGTGACCTCCAGCTCGTTCACCCGGCCACGCAGGCCGGGCGGCGGGGCGAACTCGACCTCCTGGTAGAAGGGCAGCTCGCTGCCGCGGACGTGGCCCTTCTCCACGTCGGCGCCGCGAAAGGCGAAGCCGAGGCCGTCGAGCGCGTGGAGCACGGTGCGCTGCACCGGCAGCGGCAGCACGGTCACCGGGTCGAGGTCGCCGGGGTCGACCGAGCCGGGGATGTCGACCCGGGTGCGCAGGCCGACGCGCATGCCGCGCAGGTGCCAGCCGTCGATCGCGGTGATCGGGCACTGCCACGGCACCGGCAGGCTGAACGGGAGGGTGTGACGAGCGCCCGGCTCCAGCCGCCCGGCCCCGGCAACGGCGACCGTGCCGAAGGTGACCTCCTCGCGCCAGGAGGAGTCGCCGCGCTCCACCTCCACGGTGGCCTGCAGCGCGACGCGCACCTCGGTGACGTCCTGCGGCACCGTGCCGCCGGTCACGTGCACGGTGCCGGCGACGGCACCGCCGGGGGTCGTCTCCGGCCGGTCGAGCACGGTCTCGACGCCGGCGCCGCCGGAGCCCAGGCGCGCCATCATGCCGCGGAAGGCCATCCGTCCTCCTGGATCGTCGGGGGTGGTGCGGTGCGTCGGGATCCTGGCGGCCGGAGCCTGTCACGGGGCTCGTCCGCGTGTCACCGTCTCGTGGCGAGGGCACCGGGGTCCGCACGGACCTCCCCGTGGCACCGGCGCCGAGGAGGCGGACGTGAGCGAGACCTTCAGCCTGGGCCGGATCGCCGGCATCCGCGTGGGCGTGAACGCCAGCGTCCTCGTGATCGTCCTGATCATCGCCGGGGGGCTGGCGTTCGGCCGGTTCCCCCTGGTGCTGCCCGGCCGCGGCGCCGCCGCGTACGTCGTCGCCGCGCTGGCGGCCGCCGTGGCCTTCCTCGCCTCGCTGCTCGCGCACGAGCTGGCGCACGCCCTGGTGGCCCGCCGCAACGGGGTCGAGGTCGAGGGCATCACCCTGTGGCTGCTGGGGGGTGTGGCCCGGCTGAAGGGAGGGGCCCGCACGCCCGGGGCGGAGTTCCGCATCGCCGGCGTCGGCCCCCTCACCAGCCTCGTCCTCGGCCTCCTCCTCGGCGCCTGCGCCATGCTGGCGCGGCTCGCGGGAGCCGACGGCCTGCCGGTGGCCGTCCTCGAGTACCTGGCCGGCATCAACGTGGTGCTCGCCGTCTTCAACCTGGTCCCGGCCGCCCCGCTCGACGGCGGGCGGCTGCTGCGCGCGCTCCTGTGGCGTCTCCGCGGCGACGCGTGGTCCTCCGCGGTGACCGCGGCGCGGGCGGGCCGGGTCTTCGGCTTCGCCCTGATCGCCCTGGGCTTCCTGCAGCTGGTCACCGGCCAGGGGTTCGGCGGGCTGTGGCTGGCTCTCATCGGGCTGTTCGTCGTGAACGCGGCGACGGCCGAGGAGCAGCACGCGCGGGTGTCCGGCCGCCTGGGCGGGCTGACCGTCGGTGCGGTCATGAGCAGCCCCGCGCTGGTCGCCGACCCCGAGCTGACCGTCGAGCGGTTCCTGCGCGAGGTCGCCCTCGTCCGGCGCTTCAGCACCTATCCGCTCGTCGACCCCTCCGGCGCGCTCGTCGGCCTGGTGACGCTCAACCGGCTGCGCTCGGTGCCGCCCGCGGCCCGGGCCACGACCCGGCTCCGGGACGTCGCCTGCCCGCCGCCGGAGATCCCGGTCGCCCGCCCCGACGAGCCGCTCACCGAGCTGCTGCCCCGCATGGAGGGGTGCAGCGACGGCCGTGCCGTCGTCCTCGACGGCGGCCGGGTCGTCGGCGTCGTCTCACCGAGCGACGTCGCCCGGACCCTCCAGCTCGCCGACCTCGCCGCCTTCGACCGGTACCCGTCGGCCGGGGGCGGGGCGGACGTGGCCCGGGTGCCGGACGCCGGTCGTCCCTGACCGTGCCGGCCCGCCCCCCGGGAACCGGTCAGTCGCCGCCGGTGAAGCGGCGCTCCGCCTGGGCGACCAGCACCGGGTACAGCCGCGGCGCCAGGCGGACCAGCAGGTCGACGACCTTGGCGTCGGTGCCGACCAGGATGCGCGGCCGGCCGGCCTCCACCCCGTCGACGACGATCCGCGCGGCCTGCGCGGGCGGCATCCGCAGCAGCTTCTCGTTGTACCGACGGTGGCGGGCCTCCTCGGCGGCGGTGACCTCCTGGCCCTGGTCCCTGGCGTGCTCGAGCGCCGCCGTGGCGATGTTGGTCCGCACCCCGCCGGGGTGGACGACGCTCACCTGCACCGGGTGCCCGGCGGCCAGCAGCTCCGCGCGCAGGCTCTCGGTGAAGCCGCGGACGCCGAACTTGCTGGTGCAGTACGCCGTCATGCGTCCCTGGCCCATGATCCCGTTGAGGCTGGAGACATTGACGACGTGCCCGTCGCCGGAGGCGATGAGGTGCGGCAGGAACGCCTTGGTGCCGTGGAGGACGCCGAACAGGTTGATCGACAGGACCCGGTCGTACTCGGCCCAGTCGGTGTCGAGCACCGCACCGCCGCCGGCGACACCGGCGTTGTTGTAGACCTGGTGGACGACGCCGAAGCGCTCCGCCACCGCGGTCGCGTACGCCTCGACGGCCGCGCGGTCGCTGACGTCGAGCCGGGCGGTGTGCACCTCCGCGCCCAATGCCCCGGCCCGGTCGGCGGTCTCGCCCAGGCCCACCTCGTCGACGTCGGACAGCGCCAGGCGGGCGCCGCGCTTGGCCAGCTCGAGGGCCAGCTGCCGGCCGATGCCGGAGCCGGCGCCGGTGACGACGGCGACCTTGCCGCGCACGCTGCTCATCGGGTTCCTCCTGCGGTGGTCCGCGCGAGATCGGTGAGCTCGACGAGGCGGTCGACGACGCCGGGCGCCAGGTGGTGGCCCATGCCGGCGATCTCCACGTGCCGCGCGCCCGGGACGGCGTCGGCGGTGGCCCGCCCGCCGGTCGGGTGCACCATCAGGTCGCGGTCGCCGTGGACGACCAGGGTCGGCGCGGCGATGCGGGCCAGCTCCGCCGTCCGGTCGCCGGAGGCCTGGATGGCGCCGATCTGCCGGGCCACCGGCGCGCCGGAGCGGGCGCCGCCGCAGCGGTCCCACACTGCGGTGGCCCAGGCCCGCTCGTGGTCCGGGTCCGGCGGGAAGGTCGTCGAGCCGATGTGCGCCAGCATCGCCAGGTGCCGCTCGACGGACTCCTCGAGCGTGCGCGCCGGGCCCCTGGCCAGCCGCAGCAGCGTCGAGCGGGCCGGCTGGCCCACCCGCCGGTGCCCGGTGGTCGAGAAGATCGACGTCAGGGTGAGGACCCGCGCCGGGTGCCGCGCCGCGACGGTCTGGGCGATCATCCCGCCCATCGACATCCCGACCAGGTGCGCCCGCTCGATGCCCAGGGCGTCGAGCAGGCCCACGGTGTCGGCGGCCATGTCGGCCAGGTCGTAGGCGTCCGGCCGCGGCCGGGCCAGCAGCTGGCGCAGCCGGCCGGGCGGCGGGGCGTCGATCCGCGAGGACCGGCCGGCGTCGCGGTTGTCGAGGCGGACGACGCGGAAGCCCCGCTCGACGAAGCCGTCGACCATCCGCTGCGGCCACGAGGTGAGGTCCAGGCCGAGGCCCGCGACGAGCAGCAGCGGCGTCCCGTCGTCCGGCCCGTCGACCCGGTGGCAGATCCGCGGGCCGGCCGGGAGGTCGACGAAGCGGTCGGTGTCCTGCGCCGTCGCCGTCATGCGGTCACCGCCGCGGGCCGGGAGGCGCGGGACAGGTGCAGCTCGGGGTCGGTGACGCTGTCGGCGCGCAGCAGCTTGACGTCGGAGCTGTAGCTCATCGACGTCAGCCACGGCATCCGGTCGCCCTGGCGGGGCAGCTGGTCGACCGCACGCTGGATGTAACCGGCGGCGAAGTCGAGGAACGGCCGGGTCGGCATGTCCGGGTCGCTGGGCTCGGGCCGGGCCACGTCGTACCCGTGCGCGTCCATGTACGCCAGCAGCCGGCAGAAGTGCTCGCAGAGCAGGCCGATCTTCAGCGTCCAGGAGGAGTTCGTGTAGCCGATCGCCAGCACGAAGTTGGGGACGCCGGAGAGCATCATCCCCTTGTAGGCGACCGTGTCGGGCAGGTGCACCGGCTCGCCGTCGACGGTCAGCGAGATGCCGCCGATGGCCTGCACGTTGAGCCCGGTCGCGGTGACGATCACGTCGGCCTCGAGCTCCCGGCCGGAGGCCAGCAGCACGCCGTTCTCGGTGAAGGTCTCGATCCGGTCGGTGACGACGTCCGCCGTCCCGTTGCGGATGGCGCGGAACAGGTCGCCGTCGGGGACGGCGCACAGCCGCTGGTCCCACGGGTCGTACGGCGGGTTGAAGTGCTCGTCGACCGGATAGCCCTCGGGCAGCTGCTTGGTGTTCACCCAGCGGATCAGCCGGCGGGCCGCCTTGGGGTACTTCTGGCAGAACTTCCAGATGCCGATACCGCGGGCGATGTTCTTGCGCCGGGTCAGCGCGAACGCGCGTTCCTCGCCGAGCAGCGCGCGCAGCCGGTCGGCGAGGGCGTCGTTGCGCGGGACGGGCAGCACGTAGGACGGCGTGCGCTGGAGCATCGTCACGTGCCCGGCGGTCTCGGCCATCGCCGGCACCAGGGTGACCGCGGTGGCGCCGCTGCCGATCACCAGCACCCGCTTGCCGGCGTAGTCGAGGTCCTCGGGCCAGTGCTGCGGGTGGACGATCGGGCCGCGGAAGCGCTCCCGGCCGGGGAAGACCGGGGTGAAGCCCTCGTCGTAGCGGTAGTAGCCGCCGGCGCAGAACAGCCAGCCGGCCGACAGCTGCAGCCGCTCGCCGGTGTCGGTGCGCTCGACGTCGACGGTCCAGCGGGCGTCGGCGGTCGACCACGAGGCCGCCAGCACCCGGTGGTGGTACCGGATGTGGGCGTCCAGGCCGTTCTCGGTGATCGTCTCGCGCAGGTAGGCGAGGATCCGCGGGGCGTCGGCGATCGACTGCTCGTCCCGCCACGGCTTGAACTCGTAGCCGAAGGTGTGCAGGTCGGAGTCCGACCGGATGCCGGGGTAGCGGAACAGGTCCCAGGTGCCGCCGGAGGCCGCGCGGGCCTCGAGGACGGCGAAGCTCGTCGCCGGCAGCTCGGTCGTGAGGTACCGCCCGGCCCCGATGCCGGAGATCCCGGCCCCGACGACGAGGACGTCGAGGTGCTCGACCGGCGTCTGCGTGGTGGTCACCCCTCCGACTCTCCGTTGTGCGCACCACTTGCGCCACCGCACAGTGCACCACGATGCTGCCCGCGTGGTGCAGACTGCTGCGGGCGAGCGGTGGCCCGACGTCTCTCCTCGGGTGCGGGAGCTCTTCCGGAGGGGTGCGGAGGTGGCGCTCGACCCCAACGACGCGTGGGTCGAGGAGCTGCACGCCGCCTCCCTGGGCGGGCCGCGGATGCGGCCGGTCGCCGAGGACCCGGTGCTCGCCGCGGCGACCCGGCGGGTCAGCCTCGCCAACCTGCTGCACTGGGCGGCGGCCAACGTGCAGCACCCGGGACGCCGGGTGCCGCCCAACACCGGGCCGGAGTCTCTGGAGGCGGCGCGCGACCTGGTGCGCCGGGGCCTGGACGAGTCGGCCCTGGACGCCTACCGCGCCGCGCAGGGCGTGGCCTGGCGGCGGTGGATGGAGATCTGCTTCGAGCTGACCTCCGACCCCGCCGAGCTGCGCGAGCTGCTCGACGTCTCCGCCCTGTCCATCGCCACCTTCATCGAGGACACCGTCGCGGCCACCTCCGAGCGGATGCGGGCCGAGCGCGACGAGCTCACCCGCGGCGCGCACGCCGAGCGCCGGGCCGCGGTCAGCCTGCTGCTGGAAGGCGCCCCCATCAGCCGGGCCCGCGCCGAGGCCCAGCTCGGCTACGGCCTGGCCGGCCCGCACACCGCCGTCGTCGTGTGGAGCGGGTCGGGGACGGCCTCCGAGCAGCTCGAGGCCGCGGCCGAGGCCGTCGTCCGGGCCGGCGGGGCCGCGCACCGGCTGACCGTGGTCGCCAGCGCCGCCGCGCTGTGGGTCTGGCTGCCGGTGACGACCGCGCCGAACGCGGGGCAGCTCGCCGGCGAGCTCGCCGCGCACCCCGACGTCCGGGTGGCCGTCGGCCGCCCGGGCCGGGACGTCGACGGCTTCCGCCGCAGCCACCTCGACGCCGCCACCACCCAGCGCATGGTCGCCCGGCTGACCAGCCCCCAGCAGGTGGCCCGCTACGAGGACGTGCAGCTGGTCGCGGTGCTCACCGCCGAGCCGACGCAGGCCGACGAGTTCCTCGCCGACACCCTGGGCGACCTGCTGCACGCCGACCCCGACACCCAGCAGGCGGTGCGGACCTACGTCCGCGAGCTGGGCAACACCTCGCGCACCGCCGAGCGGCTCTACACCCACCGCAACACGGTGCTGCGCCGGCTGGCGCGCGCCGACGAGCTGCTGCCGCGCCCGCTCGCCGAGAACGTCGTCAGCGTCGCCGCGGCGCTGGAGGTGCTGCGCTGGCGCGGGACGGCGACCTGAAGGAGGACCGGTCACCCGGGTAGCCCCGCTGCAGGGTCCCGCCGCGAGCCTGCGAGTGGCGGGGGGGCAGCGGGGTCCTTTCTCAGGTCCCGGGTGCCTCCGGCCCGTCGGCCAGCAGCAGGTAGAGCGACCGGCGGGCGTCGGCGAGGACACCGGCGGCCGCGGCGCGCTGCGCGTCCGTGCCGGTCCGCGCGATCTCCCGGACGGCGGCGTGCAGCTGCTCGACGGGGCCCCGGAGGTCCGCGCCGGGACCGGTGGCGTCGTGCCCGGCGAACGGGTCGGCTCCGGTCTGCCTGTGCTCGTCGACGTGACGGCGGCCGGCCTCGGTCAGCGTGACCAGCTTGCGGCCGGCTTCGGCGGTGACGGTGACCAGTCCCTCGTCCTCGAGCTGGCTGATCGTCGGGTAGATCGCCCCTGGGCTCGGCGTCCACCGGCCGCCACTGCGGTCGGCGATCGCCTGCATGAGCTGGTACCCGTGCATGGGCTGCTCGGACACCAGCAGCAGGACGGCCGCGCGGACGTCGCCGCGAGCGGCCCGTCCGCGACCTCCGCGGCGGTGCCCCATCGGCCCGTCGAAGGCGCCCGGGTGGCCGCGGCGGGGGTGGTGGTGACGTCGGTCGGCGGGGTGCCCGCCGTTGTCTCGCATGGGGTGCATGTGCATCTCCTCGGTATATCGGATGACGGTAACGATACATCGTTACCGTCATCCGATCAAGCCACCGGAGGAGGCACGAAACGGCCCGCTGCGGGGCACGAGAGGGGCGGTCCGCCTTCAGCGCACCCGGAGCAGCACCTTGCCGGTGGCCCGGCGCTCGTCGAGCTCCGTCACCGCCGCGGCGGCGTCGGCGAGGTCGTGCACCGAGCCGAGGACCGGGTCGAGGGCGCCGCGCTCGAGCAGCGGCTGCAGGTCGCGCCACTGCTCCTGCACGTAGCCGGGGTCGCCCGTCCAGAACGCGCCCCAGCCGACGCCGACGACCGAGACGTTGTTCAGCAGCAGCCGATTGACCTTGACCGTGGGGATCTCCCCGCCGGTGAAGCCGAGGACCAGCAGCCGGCCCTCCCGCCCCAGGCTGCGCAGCGAGTCGGTGAAGCGGTCGCCGCCCACCGGGTCGGCCACGATGTCCACGCCGCGACCGCCGGTCAACTCCTTGACCCGGTCGCGGAACCCGTCGGCGAGCACGACCTCGTCGGCGCCGGCGGCCCGTGCGGTCTCGCCCTTGCCCTCGCTCGACACCACCGCGAGCACGCGCGCGCCGTAGGCCTTGGCCAGCTGGATGCCCGCCGTCCCCAGGCCCCCGGCGGCGCCGTGCACCAGCACCGTCTCGCCCTCGCGCAGTTGACCGCGGCGGCGGAGCGCAAAGTGCATGGTCAGGTAGTTCATCGGCAGCGCCGCGCCCTGCTCGAAGCCCACCCGGTCGGGCAGCGGGAAGACGAGGCCCGGGTCGGCCGCGGCCACCTCGGCGAACCCGCCGAAGCCGGGGAAGGCCGCCACTCGCTGCCCGGGCTGCACGCCGCTGCCCTCCGGCGCGCTGCGCACCGTGCCGGCGACCTCGCTGCCGGGGACGAACGGCAGCTCCGGCTTGATCTGGTACTGCCCACGGCTGAGCAGCACCTCGGGGAAGGTCACCCCGGCGACGTGCACGTCGATCAGCACCTTCCCGTCCGCGTCGGGCTCGGGGACGTCAGCGACCGAGATGGCCGAGGGGCCGTCGAGGGTGGCGATCTGGGCGGCGCGCACGGGTCCTCCTGCACGGTGGGGGTATGGGGTCGCGAGCTTGTCAGAGCGGGGAACCGGCGTCGCACCGCGGGGTGGCGGTCTCAGTCGGTCTCCGGCTGCTCGGTCGACTCCGGTCCGACGGCGGGGGCGGCGCCGCCGAGCTCCTTGCTGCGGGTGGGGTCGGCGTCCTCGAGCCTCGGGACGCGTGGGTCGTCGGGCAGCGGGGGAGCGGTCTCCTGGGGCCCGTCGTCGGCAGGGGGCGGGGTGCTGTCGGTGTCCATGCCATCGGGGTACCCGCTCACGGGCTCGTCCTCGCGGGTGAATCGCACGTCCATCCACGGCTGCCAGGTCACGCCGTCCTCGGCCCGCTCCCACAGCGCGGTCATCGTCCGGCGATCCGGGGCGATGCGCAGGGTCGACCGGACGGCGGCCGTGGGGGCGTCCGGGTCGAGCTGCCCGGCGCGGGCGACGTCCCCGCCACCGGTGACGTGCCAGACGCCGTCGTCGTCGATGCGGACCCGCATGAGCGTGACGTCGCCGGCGTCGTCGTACGAGCGGGCCAGCATCGCGTCGCCGTCCCGCTCGCCGATGATCTCGAGCGCCTGCACCGGCGTCCCGCCCACGAGGACGTCGACGGAGTGCACGAGGACGTGGCCGCCGGGGCCGCGCTCGTAGACGTCGCTGCCGGTGACGGGCACCGGGTCGTCGCCGAGGACGTGGCCCTCGGTGCGCCACCGGCCCACCACCGGCGCCAGGTCGGTGCGGGTCATGGCGCCCATGGTGGGCCAGTCGGGGGGCGCCGCGGAACCGGCCTAGCGACCGACCAGCTGACGCAGCCGGCGGACCGGCTCCCGGGCGGCGCACACCGTCAGCCGCACCGGCAGGGTCGCGACGGCCTGACCGACCCGGACGCCGAGGCGCCACAGGTCGGCGTAGTCCGGCGGCGGCGGGGGCGCGCTCGGCGGAGGTTCGGGCGGGGGCGGCGTCGCGGGCGCGATCAGGTCCACCGTCGTTCGGCGGCGCGTGCTGCGCAGCGACTCGAACGACGGGATCGCCGGGGCGGCGGGCGACTCCTCGTCGTCCGGGTGGGTGTCCGGGGAGGAGAGCCGCTCCCCGCGCCCGCCCGCGGGAACGCGGCCGGGCGGCTCCGGGACGACGCGGCGGATGGCGGCGATGCTGCCCGGCCCGAGCCCGTTCACCGCCCGGAGGTCGGCCCGGGTCAGGCCGGCCAGCTGCGCGGTCGTGGTGATCCCGGCCCGGGTCAGTGCGGTGACCGCCCGTGCGGGCAGGCCGAGGTCACGGACGGTCTCCCCGGGCGTGGTCCCCGGCGACGTGGTCGGCATGGTGTCCAACCTAGTGCTCGCCGAACCGAGCCGGTCCCGTGCCGCGCGACGCCGTGGACCGGGGCCCCGGCGGTGACGGTGCCGGGGGCGTCGGTCCAGGTGAACGGCGTGCACTCGACAGCTCGGACCACGAGATGTCCGGGTACGTGGTGGCCGAACGGCTGACCGCGTGGTGCATGCGTGGTCGCGCGTGAGGCCGTCCTCCGCGCATCACTGCGCATGCGGGTGCCTACCGACGGTGAGACTTCTCCGGTGACCGTTCCGTCGCCGAGGGTGGCGGCGCCGTTCCTGGGTGACCGGGTTCCGGGTGTCGGCGAAGGTGCACCGGTCGCACCTCGCTCGCGAGTGACCGCCCAGCTACGGAGGAACCCCTCGTGCGTCCGATGCTCACCGGCGCCGTCGCCGTTCTCACGTTCAACGCCACCTTTCTCGGGGTCCCCGTCCACGCCGCTCCCATCACCCACCCCTCGCCGGTCGAGACCTCGGCCTCGACCGTTCCGATGGGATCGGTCGGCGGCCCCGCCCCTGGGGCCCTGGTCCGGGCGGCGACCGGGAACGCGGTTGCCGGGGTCCCGGGGACCCTGCCCGCGTTGACCGTGAGCCGCACGGGGACCGAGGAGTTCTCCCTCGTCGGCGTCACGTGGGCGTACGACCCGACCGTCACCGAGACGGAGGTGCGGATCCGCGCCCGGTCCGTGGCCGGGACCTGGGGTGAGTGGTCGGAGATCGTGGTGCAGGATCCCGGGCAGTCCGCTCCGGAGACCCCCGGGGCGCGTGTCCGGGGTGGGACGGAACCGGTCTGGACGGGGCCGAGTGCCGGGATCGAGGCCGAGGTCGTGACCCGCTCGGGCGGGCAGCCCAGGGACGTCCGGCTCGACCTCGTCGATCCCGGCACGAGTGCCGCGGACACCGTGGCCGGCACGCCGCAGGCGCAGGACGGCGCGGCGGCGGCCCTCGACATGCCGCCGGTCCACTCGCGTGCGGAGTGGGGTGCGGATGAGAGGATCCGCACCTGGGAGCCCGAGTACGCGCCGACCATCCGGGCCGCGACGTTGCACCACACCGCGGAGACGAACGCCTACACCGCCGCCCAGGTGCCGGCGATGATCCGGGCGATCTACCGGTACCACGCGGTCAGCCGGGGATGGGGCGACATCGGCTACAACGTGGTCGTCGACAAGTTCGGCCGACTGTGGGAGGGCCGCTACGGCGGACTGGAGAGCACGGTCGTCGGGGCGCACGCCGGCGGCTTCAACACCGGCACGTTCGGCGTCTCCATGCTCGGCAACTACGACCAGGTCGACATGACCCCGCCGACGGTCGACGCGGTCGCGGCGTTCATCGCCTGGAAGTTCTCGCTCTTCGGTCTCGATCCGAGGGCCGACACCACGCTCACCTCCACCGGCGGTGGGACCTCCCGCTACAGCCCGGGTGTCAGCGTGACGCTGCCGACCATCTTCGCTCACGGGGACGTCGGCCACACCGCGTGCCCGGGGCGGTACGGCCATGCCCGGCTGCCGGAGATCCGCGCCGCGGTCGCTGAACGGCTCGCGGGCGGGCGGTCCTTCTCCTAGGGCCTCCTCCCAGGGCCTCCTTCCTCCCGGGGCCTCGTCGCGCTGATCCCCGCGGTCGTCCCCGGCCAGGGTCGAACCTTGCTCATGGCCGCTCCCGTGCGCACCGTGGTGGCGCCGGAGGCCGACCGCGGGACCGGCCGCCCGGGAGCACCGGCCCTGGTCTCCTGCAGGATGCGCGCGGTCCGTACGCACAGGAGGCTCCGATGGCCGCTGCCCGTCCCGGTGGGACCCCGACCCCGACGCACGCCGAGGGCACCCTGGCCTCGGGGCTGTACCGGCAGGCCTGGACCGTCGAGGACCCGGTCGGCGCCGTCGTCCTGGTGCACGGCGCGCACGAGCACGGCGGCCGGTACCGGCACGTCGCCGAGCGGCTGGCCGCCGCGGGGTACGCCACCCACGCCGTCGACCACCCCGGGCACGGCCGGTCCCCGGGCCGCCGCGGCAACATCGGCAGCATGGCCGCCGCCGTCGACGGCGTAACCGAGCTGGTGCGGTTCGCCGGCGAGCGGCACCCCGGCGTCCCGCTGTTCGTCTACGGGCACAGCCTGGGTGGGCTGATCGCGTTGCAGTACCTGACCGGGACGCCGGACGCCCGGGTCGCCGGCGCGGTGGTCTCGGCCGCGGCCCTGGACACCAGCGCCGCGACCGCCGTCCAGCGGACCCTGGCGCCGCTGCTGTCGCGGGTCCTGCCCGACCTCGGCGTCCTGCGGCTCGACGCGGAGGCGGTCAGCCGGGACCCCGAGGTGGTCCGGGACTACCGGACCGACCCGCTCAACCACAACGGCCGGATGGTCGCCCGCACCGGCGCCGAGCTGATGGCCACCGCGCTGGCCATGCCCCGGCGGCTGCCCTCGCTGACCATGCCGCTGCTCGTGCTGCACGGCACCGCCGACCGGCTCGTGCCGCCGGCCGCCAGCGAGGTCGTCCGGGCGCACGCCGGCTCGCCCGACCTCACGGTCACGACCTACGAGGGGCTCTTCCACGAGCCGCACAACGAGCCCGAGAAGGACGACGTCCTGGCCGACGTCGTCGCCTGGCTCGACGCCCACCGTCCCTCCTCCTGACCGCCCACCGGCGGCCGGCAGGCCGTGCGGCGGGGGAGGAGTGACCACGGCTACACCGGCGCGACACGCCGCGTCGACCTGCGCCGCGCTGCTGGAGAGCCGCTTTGTGACCGGCGTCACGACGACATTGCACATGACTGCACGTAGCGTTTTGTGTGCGCTCAGCAAAGGAGAGAGCGCGGCGCCGGACCGCCAAACCCTGCCCACCGGTCGCCATCCAGATCCCAGGGCAGGGGTGGGGGACCCACGACCACGGCGCGCCACGACTCGAGCCGCACGGCTCGAGCCGAGGGCCGCCTCGGGGTGAAGCCGCGGACCGCGGCCGGGCACCGATCGCCCGAACCCGACAGCTCACCTCGCCGGCGGTGATCGGAGATCACCATGGCCAAGCACCGCGCACCCCGCTACGTCCGCACCAAGAAGGTCCTCACCAAGGCGCCCGTCGCCGCCGGCGCCACCGTCGTCGGGTTCGGCGTCCTGGGCTCCCCGTCCCAGGCCCTCGCCGGGACGACGGGCCCCCTCCCGACTCACGCCGTCGAGGCCCCCGCCGCGGCGGCGGTCGCCGACGCCGGCGCCCCGGAGGCCGGCTACACCGTCGAGCGCGGTGACACGATCGCGACGATCGCCGCCGCCCACGACCAGTCGTGGCGGGACCTGTACCAGCGCAACGTCGGCGTCATCGGCGCCGACCCGAACCTGATCTTCCCGGGTCAGGTCCTGCACACCGCCGGTTCGGCGGCCGCCGCCCCGGCCGCCCCGGCTCCCGCCGCCGGCTCGGCCGGCGACGCGGCGCCCGCGCCGGTGGTCGCCCCGCTCGCCGCGGCGGCCGCTCCGGCTCCGGTGGCCGCTGCCGCCCCGGCGGCCGCTCCCGCGGCCACCGCGCGCATCAGCAACAGCTCCGGCGACGTGGCCTCGCAGGTGCAGGCCGCGGCGGACCGGGTGGTCAGCGAGGTGTCCGGCGCCGGCTCGATCACCATCGGCGGCACCCGGGCCAGCGCCACCGACCCGAACGGCCACCCGTCCGGCCTCGCGCTGGACTACATGGTCATGTCCGACGCCGCCCTCGGCGACGCCATCGCCGAGTACCACATCGCCCACTGGGACGAGCTCGGCGTCGAGTACGTCATCTGGCAGCAGCGGATCCTGACCTCGCCGGACGGCGTGTGGAAGGCCATGGCCGACCGCGGCAGCGCGACGGCGAACCACCTGGACCACGTGCACGTGAACTACGTCGGCTGAGTCCCCGGCCTGCACGTCGGCGGCCCTCCACCCCCGCGGGTGGAGGGCCGCTGGTGTGCGGAGGGCCTCTCAGAGCAGCTCGTCGAGGTCGTCCGGGCCCGGACCGGTGCCGCCGGAGTCACGCAGCGGCGAGGAGTCGGGCAGGTCGTCCTCGGGCGGCTCGGGCGCGACCGGACCCTCCGAGTACAGGGTGCTCGGGTCCCGGGGGTCCATCTCGCTCATGCCGACCCAGGTGCCCCGGGGAGCCGCGGAGAACCGTGCGCAGGCGGCCCGACTGCGGGTGGCGCCCGGTGCTCACCGTCAGACGTCCTAGACATCTGTTGCGGAACCGTTCCGTCGCCCGCATGCTGTCCCCGGCGGGGCCCCGGGGGAGAACCTGGGCGAGCTCCGCCGCCAGCTCCCCGCCGCCCCCCGGGCCGCGGGTGCGGACCGGGCGGGGACGCGCTCGCGCGGTCAGGCGGGACGGTCGAGCAGTTCCTTCAGCGTCCGGTCGACGAAGTCGTTGTCGGCGGGGTTCATCCCGAGGCCGCCGAAGTGCCCCCAGATCGTGTCGATGACCCGGACCTCGCCCCGGGCGATGAACTGCGAGGCCCACTGCTCGTCCTCGGGCGGGAAGTAGAGGTCGGTCCGGGCGGGCATGGCCACCAGCGGGCAGCGGATCGAGCGCAGCGCCGCCTCGGTGTCCCCGTCGAAGCCCGGTGTCCGGCCGACGTCCCCGTGCTCCCAGGTCCAGAGCATCGCCAGCAGGTTGTTCGGGTCCCGGTCCCGGTCGAGCCAGAAGCCCTCCCAGAACCCGACCAGGAAGTCCTCGAGCGAGGAGTAGCCCATGGTCCGGTACTCGCGCTCCCAGTAGAACGCCTGCGACAGGCCCCACCCGGCGTAGATCCGGGCGAAGGCCCGCATGCCGGCTGTGGGGCGCGCGTCGGGGGAGTACTCACCGCCCCGGAACGCCGGGTCGAGCGTCAGCGTGGCCCGCAGGCTCTTCAGGAAAACCTGGTTGTGCTCGCTGGTGCGGCTGGAGCCGACGATCGGGGCGGCCCGCTTCACCATCTCGGGGTGGCTGACCGCCCACTGGTAGGTCTGGCCGGCCCCCATGGAGGAGCCGAGCACCAGCTCGATCGACTCGATGCCCCACTGCTGGGTGAGCAGGCGGTGCTGGGCCTCGATCTGGTCGGAGAAGGTGATCCGGGGGAAGTGGGGGCCGTCGAAGGGGGGAGGGGTGGTGCTCGGCGAGGTCGACAGGCCGTTGTTGAGCTGGTTCGGGACGACGATGAAGTACCGGTCCGGGTCGCAGGCCAGGCCCGGGCCGATCGACCACTCGTTGGCGTCGTGCCAGGCGCTGAACCAGGTGGGGTGCACGATCACGTTGGACCGGTCGGCGTTCAGGGTCCCGTACGTCTTGTAGGCCAGTCGGGCGCCGCGCAGCGTCGCGCCGCTCTGCAGCGGGAGGTCGCCGAGGTCGAACAGCTGGTGGTCCGTCGGAGCCGGCACGGCAGGTCCTCCCAGGTGAGAGCGTCCCGTGAGCCTGCTCGCCGCTCCGCGCGCAGCGCAACCCTCGCGCTCCGGGTCAGGTGGTCGCCAGCCGCTCGAGCAACCGGCGGAGCGTGCGCGCCTCGGCCGAGGACAGCGCGGCGAGCCCGTCGCGCTCGGCCTCGGCGATCCGCGGGGCCAGCGACCGGCACAACGCCCGGCCGCGTTCGGCGGCGTGCACGACGACACGGCGACGGTCGGTCGCGTCGACGTTGCGGTAGAGCAGCGCGCGCTCCACCAGCCGGTCCACGAGCCGGGTCACGGTGGGCCCGGAGATGCGGGTGCGGCCGCTCAGGTCGCTCATGGACAGCGGGCCGGCCTCGGTCAGGGTGTGCAGAACCCGCCACTGGTCCAGGGTGAGGTCGCTCCCGACGAGGATCTCCTCGACCCGGGAGGTCAGGCCGGAGGTCACCTGCCGTAGCAGGTCGACGTGGGGCAGTGACCCCCCCGACGTCTCCTGCCGCATGCTCGCCTCTCCCTCGCCCGGGACCCTTCCCATGGCCGGGGCGGGTCAGCATAGTGATGCCCGACTCGGGCCGATTCTCGCAGAGGTCCGGGACGTCCCGCTCCAACGCCCGCGCACTCCACCCCTGGGGGGATCGATGCGTCGTCGGTCCGCAGAGGTCGCGCGGGTCGGGCTGGTCGTGCCCCTGCAGGGGCCCGCGGGCCTCTTCGGCCCGTCCTGCGAGGCGGTCGCGGCGACGGCGGTGCGGACCATCAACGACGCCGGCGTCCTCGGCCGGGAGCTGGCCGTCGAGGTCGTCGACGGGGGCGCGCGACCGGAGCAGGTGGGCGCCGCCGTCGGCCGGCTGATCGACGCCGGGCGGATCGACGCGGTGACCGGCTGGCACATCTCGGCGGTCCGGCACGCCGTGGCCCCCGTGACCGCGGGGCGGATCCCCTACGTCTACACCTCGCTGTACGAGGGCGGGGAGTCCCGGCCGGGCGTCTTCTGCTCCGGTGAGACGCCCGCGCGGCAGATCGCACCCGCGCTGCGGTGGCTGCGCGACGTGTGCGGCGTGCGGCGGTGGTTCGTGGTGGGCGACGACTACGTCTGGCCCCGCGCCTCGGTCGAGGTCACCCGGGAGTTCGCCCGGCAGCTGGACCTGCGGCTGGTCGGGACGGCGTACGTGCCGCTGGGGACCGACGACTTCCGCGGCGTCGTCGAGCGCATCCGCGCCAGTGACGCCGAGGGTGTGCTGCTCTACCTGGTCGGGCAGGACGCGGTCCAGTTCAACCGCGTGTTCGCCGAGGAGGGGCTGCAGGACCGGCTGGTCCGCTTCACCCCGCTCATGGAGGAGAACATGCTCCTGGCCAGCGGGGCGGAGGCGACGAGGAACCTCTTCGTCTGCGCCTCCTACTTCCGGTCGCTGGCCACGCCGTCGGCGCTGGAGTTCTGCGGCGACTACGTCGACCAGCACGGTCCCGACGCGCCACCGCTGAACAACGCCGCGGAGTCCTGCTGCGAGGGGCTCATGGCCCTGGCGGCCCTGGCCCGGCGCGCCGGCAGCTTCGACGTCCACCGGATGGTCGCCGTCGCCGACGGGCTCGGCTACGACGGGCCGCGCGGCCCGGTGTCCTTCGCCGGCAACCACCTCCGGCAGCGGGTCCACCTCGCCGTGGCCGACGGCTACGACTTCGACGTCCTCGCCGCGCTCTAGCGGGACCACCTGCGCACTCCTCTTGACAGTTCCTTTCACCTGAATAAGTTGCACGTGAAAAGAACGGAGGAGTCATGGCCACGTACGTGTTCCGTTGCCCCGACTGCGCGGTGTTCGAGGTGGTGATCCCGATGTCCTCGCTGCGCCCCACGCACCCCTGCCCGACGTGCGCGGAGGAGTCGCATCGGGTGTGGACCGCGCCCGCCCTGGCGACGACACCCGCCGCACTGCACCGCGCCGTCTCGGCCGCCGACGCCAGCGCCGAGGCGCCGCAGGTGGTCCGGTCGATCCCCGCCGGCAGGCCGCGGCCGCGGAGCCGCCGGTGGAGTCCCTTCACGGGCGCCGCCCCCGTCAACGCGGCGCAGCGCCCCGCGGGTCCGCATCCCTCACTGCCGCGCTGGTGACCCGTGGGCGCCGTCGGCCTGCTCTACGTCGGTGCCGTGCTGGTGGTCAACGGCGTCATGCTGCTGGGACACGTGAGCCCTGCCAGCGCCGCACCGCTGAACCTCTTCGTCGGCGGGCTCCAGGTGGTCACGCCGACCTACCTCATCATCGCCGCGGACGGCGACCAGGCGCAGATCGCGCTCGCCGCCGGGCTCTACTACTTCGGCTTCACCTACCTGTGGGTGGGGATCAACGGCATCACCGGCTGGCCGGGTGAGGGGCTCGGCTGGTTCTCCCTGGTCGTGGCCGCTGCCGCCGTGGGGTTCGCCGTCCACTCCTGGCTGGTGGTCGGTGACCGGACCTTCACCGTCATCTGGCTGCTGTGGGCGGTCCTGTGGTTCGGCCTCTTCCTGCTGCTGGCCCGGCACAAGGACCACCTCACCGGCGCGGTCGGCGTCCTGGCCCTGGGCGAGGGGCTGCTCACGGCCGCCGTCCCGGCCTTCCTGATCATCACCGGCTGGTGGAGCGAGTCGCTCACCACCGCCCTCGTCGTCGCCGTCCTCGGGGTGCTCCTGCTCGCCGTCAGTGCCCCGCTCAGCCGGACGCTGTCCGCCCCCGCTTCTCCCGTCCCCACCCAGCCCGGTGCCGCACCGGGCGCCCAGTGAGAGGAAACCGCCATGCCCGAGGTCGTGTTCACCGTCGACCAGAGCCGGTCCATGCGGGACCAGGCCGTCCCCGGCCACAACCGCTGGCACCCGGACATCCCGCCGGCGGTCACCGTCCGTCCGGGGCAGGACTTCCGGGTGGAGTGCAGGGAGTGGACCGACGGCCAGATCGGCAACAACGACTCGGCCAACGACGTCCGGGACGTCGACCTCTCCCACGCCCACATGCTCTCCGGGCCGATCGCCGTGGAGGGGGCCGAGCCGGGGGACCTCCTGGTCGTCGACATCCTCGACCTCGGCCCGGTGCCGCAGGTCCAGGGCCCCAACTGCGGGGAGGGCTGGGGGTACTCCGGGATCTTCGCCAAGGTCAACGGCGGGGGCTTCCTCACCGACTACTTCCCCGACGCCTACAAGGCCATCTGGGACTTCCGCGGGCAGAAGTGCACCTCCCGCCACGTCCCCGGGGTCGAGTACACCGGCATCACCCACCCCGGCCTGTTCGGCACCGCCCCGTCGGCGGATTTGCTGGCGCGCTGGAACGCCCGCGAGCGGGCGCTGATCGCCACCGACCCCGACCGGGTCCCGCCGCTGGGGCTGCCGCCGCTGCCCGACAACGTCCTGGGGGGCACGGCCACCGGTGACCTGCTCGAGGCGATCGGGCGGGACGGCGCCCGCACCGTCCCGGCACGGGAGAACGGCGGCAACCACGACATCAAGAACTTCACCCGCGGCAGCCGGGTGTTCTACCCGGTGTACGTCGACGGCGGGCTGCTCTCCGGCGGGGACCTGCACTTCAGCCAGGGCGACGGCGAGATCAACTTCTGCGGCGCCATCGAGATGGGCGGCTTCATCGACTTCTCCGTCGACCTCATCAAGGGCGGCATGGAGACCTACGGCGTCACCACCAACCCGATCTTCATGCCCGGCCGCGTCGAGCCGCGCTACTCGGAGTTCCTGACGTTCATCGGTGTCTCGGTCGACCACCGCGACGACACGAACGTCTACATGGACGCGACGCTGGCCTACCGCAACGCCTGCCTGAACGCCATCCGCTACCTGGAGAAGTGGGGCTACACCGGCGAGCAGGCCTACCTCATCCTCGGCACCTCGCCGATCGAGGGCCGGATCGGCGGTGTGGTGGACATCCCCAACGCCTGCTGCTCGGTCTTCCTGCCGACGGAGATCTTCGACGAGGACATCCGGCCCGGCGGCCAGGGCCCGCAGCGCAGGGACCGCGGGCAGGTCTGCGTCACCTCCTGACCGAGGTGCTGCGGCCGGGCGCCGGCGGACGACGGTCCGCCCGCGCCCGGCCCCCTGACCCGGCTCCCCGCCGCCGCTCACACTCGCAGGACCCATACACCCTCCGGCCGTCGATCCGGGGGTGGACGACGTGCATCACCTCACGAAAACAGGGCCGCGGATTGTCACAGTTCGATGACGCCGTTACGGTCGATGGGTCCGGTCGGTCGTTCCGCCCCCGAGGGGGGCCCGAGCGGACGCCGCCGAGTCGCCCTCCGGGGCGAGCCGGGGACCCACCGCAGTACTGGGGTGAATCCCGCTCCTGGACGCACGTCCGGGGGCGGGTAGGGCTGCTTCCCGCCCGAACCCGTCAGCTAACTCGGTAGGCGGCTGACGGAAGAAACGGAGAGCCGCCGGATGGCGTGCGCCTGCCCCGCTGCACCACCCCGCCGGCTCCGGTCCCGGGAGCGCTCCCGCACCTGACCGCCAGCGGCCGTCCGCAGCGGACGTCGCCCGCGCAGGCCCACCGGACCCCCCGAGCACCTCCGCTCGACCGGCACCCCGCCGTTCCCCTCCGGTGCGCCCGCCCCGGCGCTCGCCGCACGGCCGCAGCCCCCTGCCGTCCACACGCCGCCGCAGATCCGCGCGCCCGCGCGCGCCGCTGCGCCCGCACCCCGGAGAACCCCCATCCCCATGGACACGCGCACTTCCACCTCTGGCCGCCTCGCCCGCGCACGCCGCCGTCCCGCCCTGTACCTGGGGGCGGCCACCGCCGGCGCCGTCCTGGCCGGCGTCGTCGTCGGCACCGAGCCGGCCGCCCAGGCCGAGGCCGCGCCGCCGCAGACCGTCAGCGTCGCCCAGGAGCTCGGGCTGACCGCCGGGTCCGGCCCGGTCGACGTCGCCACCGAGCTGCAGCCGCTGCAGGACCTCGCCGCCACCCGCAGCACCCGCGAGGCCGCCGAGACCGCCGCCCAGCAGGTCCAGGCCGCCGCCGACCAGGCGGTGCTCGACCGGCAGCGGGCGGAGGCCGAGGCCGCCGCGAAGGCGAAGGCCGAGGCGGACGCCGCCGCGAAGGCCAGGGCCGAGGCGGAGGCCGCGCAGGCCGCCGCCACCCCGGCGCAGGCGGGTGCGGCAGCTCCCGCGGCGGCCGCGCCCCGGGCCTCGGCCGCCGCGGCCGGCACGGTCGCGCGCATCACCAACACCGCCGGCCCCGTCGCCGCGGTCGTGCAGGCCGCGGCCAACGCCGTCGTCAGCGCCGTGCCCGGTGCCGGCTCGATCACTCTGGGCGGCACCCGCCCGAGCGCGGCCGACCCGGGCGGCCACCCGTCCGGCCTGGCGCTGGACTACATGGTGATGTCCGACGCGGCCCTCGGGGACGCGATCGTCGAGTACCACAAGGCCCACTGGGACGAACTGGGCGTCGACTACATCATCTGGCAGCAGCGGATGCTGTCCTCGCCGAACGGCTCCTGGAAGGCGATGGCCGACCGCGGCGGCGCGACGGCCAACCACATGGACCACCCGCACGTGAACTACCGGGGCTGACCTGCGGTTGCCCGCCGCGCCGGCGGGGCAGGACGGCACGATGGGCACCAGCTCCTCCCGTCCCGTCCCGCCGACCCTCGTCGACGCCAACCGGCTCTGGGTCGACTCACGCGTCCGTGCGCTGGTCCAGCGCCGCGTCGAGGCACCGCTCCTGCTCCGGCTGGGCGGGCCGGTGCCCGGCGGCCGGGTCCTGGAGCTCGGCACCGGGCGGCGCGGCACCGGGCTGCGCCTGGCGCTGGAGGTCTTCGGCGCCGCACACGCCGACGGCGTCGAGCGGTACGAGCCGAGCGTCGCGGCGTGCCGGGACGCGGTCCGCGACCTGGGCGGCCGGGTCGACGTGCAGCGCGGCGACGCCACCGCGCTGGCCGCGCAGGACGGGGCCTACGACGCGGTCTTCGGCTACCACGTCCTGCACCACGCCGACGCCTGGCGGGACGTCGTCCGGGAGGCGGCGCGGGTGCTGCGGCCCGGCGGGCGCCTCTACTCCTGCGAGATGACGGCGCGCTTCGTCGACAGCCGCCCGCTGCGGGCGGTCTCCCGCCACCCCGCCGACGGCGACCGGCCCACCCCGGACGGCCTCGCCGCCGCGTGCCGGGCGGCGGGGCTGACCGTGACCGCGCAGGACACCCGGCTCGCCGGCTGCTGGACGGCGCTGGTCGCGACCCGGCCCTGAGCCGGCCGGGCCCTGAGCCGGCCGGGCCCTGAGCCGGCCGGGCCCTGAGCCGGCCGGGCCCTGGGCCGGCCGCCCGGGCAGGCGTCAGAAGAGCGGGGTGACCGTCCGCGCGGTGTCGTGCTCGGCGATGAAGGCGCGGACGACCGGGTAGATCTCGGCCTCCCAGCGCGAGCCGGCGAACACGCCGTAGTGGCCCACGCCCGGCTGCAGGTGGTGCCGCCGCCGCTCGGGCGGGAGCCCGGTGCACAGCTCGTGCGCGGCCTCGGTCTGCCCGGGTGAGCACATGTCGTCCTGGGCGCCCTCGACGGTGAGCAGCGCGGTCTCCTCGATGAGCGAGGGGTCCACGCGCCGGCCCCGCCAGGTCAGGACGCCGCGGGGCAGGTCGTGCGCCATGAAGACGCGCTCCAGCGTCTCCAGGTAGAACTCCGCGGGCACGTCCATCACCGCGCCGTACTCGTCGTAGAAGGCGCGGGTGGCGGCCGCGGTCGCCTCGTCGCCGGCGGCCATGGCGCGGTACATCCCCAGGTGGGCGCCGAGGTGCCGCCGCGGGTTCATCGACATGAACGCCGCGAGCTGGGCCACCCCGGGGTAGACCCGCCGTCCGGCGCCCGGGTACCGGGCCGGAACGGTCGTGGTCAGCAGCCGCTCGTACCGGGACAGCGGGACGCGGCCGGCGTTGGCGTTGACCCGGTTGGGGTTGACCCGGGTGTCGATCGGGCCGGCGATCAGCGTGAGGCTGCGCGGCTGGGCGGGGTCGTCGTCGGCAGCCAGCAGGGCGACGGCGGCGAGCACGAGCGGCGCGGGCTGGCACACGGCCAGGACGTGGGTGTCCCGGCCCAGGTGCCGCACGGCCTGCAGGACGTGGTCGACGTACTCGTCGAGCCCGAACCGGCCGGCGGACACCGGGACGTCGCGGGCGTTGTGCCAGTCGATGACGAACACGTCGTGGTCGGCCAGCAGGGTGCGCACCGTGGGGCGCAGCAGCGTGGCGAAGTGCCCGGAGATCGGCCCCACGACCAGCACCTGGGGCTGACCGGCGATGTCGGGCTTGGAGAAGTGCAGGACGTCGGCGAACGGCGTCGACAGCACCGGCTCCACGACCACCTCGGCGCCCCGCCCGTCGACGTCCACCGTGTCGATGCCCCAGTCGGGGCGGACGTGGGTGGCGTGCGCGTCGGCGACCACCCGGCAGGCCGCCCGCAGCCGACGGGTCCCGGGCAGCGCCGCCAGCGGCGCGGGCAGCGCCTCGAGCGCACGCGCGGTCAGCGCCGTCGTCGTCCGGGCCGGAGCGGTCAGCCGCCGCTGCCACTCGTACGCGGTGTAGAGCACGGATGTCCGCCCTTCGGAGCTCATGCCGTGTGGCCGGCGCCACACCCTGCTGACGCTAACCGACGGGTCCGGGGAGGGCCCGTCGGGGCGCGCGGGCGCCGGTCAGCCGGCGAGGTCCGCGTACGCCGTGCGCAGCTCGCGCTTGAGGATCTTGCCGCTGGCGTTCTTCGGCAGGCCGTCGGCGACGGCCACGTACCGCGGGGTCTTGTAGCCGGCGAGTCGCTCGCGGCAGAACGCCACGAGCTCGTCGGGGTCGACCGGCTGCCCGTCCCGGGGGACGACGACTGCGGCGACGGCCTCGATCCAGCGCGGGTGGGGGATGCCGAAGACGGCGACCTCCGCGACGGCGGGGTGCTGGTAGAGGACCTCCTCCACCTCGCGGCTGGCCACGTTCTCCCCGTCGGTCTTGATCACGTCCTTCTTGCGGTCGACGATCGTGATGTAGCCGTCCTCGTCGGCCACGCCGAGGTCGCCGCTGTGGAACCAGCCGTTGCGGAACGCCTCGGCCGTCTTCTCCGGGTCGTTCCAGTAGCCGGCGGTGGCGTGCGGGCTGCGGTGCACGATCTCGCCCTCGACGCCGGGACCCACCGGGTCGTCGGCGTCGTCGACGACCCGGGTCTCGCTGTTGACCACCGCCGTGCCGGCCGACCCGGGCTTGCGCAGCTGGTCCTCGGGCGAGAGCACGAGGGCGACCGCGGACATCTCGGTCTGGCCGTAGAAGTTGAACAGCGCCATGTCGGGCAGCCTGCGGCGGAGCTCCTCGACGACGGCCACCGGCATGATCGACGCGCCGTAGTAGCCGGTGGCCAGCGACGAGAGGTCCCGGCGGTCGAAGTCGGGGTGCCGCAGCAGCCCGATCCACACCGTCGGCGGGCAGAACAGGCTGGTGATCCGCTCCCGCTCGACCGTCTCGAGCACGGTGGCCGGGTCCGGCCCGTCCAGGACGACGTTCGTCCCGCCCAGGTAGAGGTTCGGCATCAGGAAGCAGTGCTGGGCCGCGACGTGGAACAGCGGCAGCGCGTGCAGAGCGACGTCCCCCGCGGTGTAGCGGCCGTCGACGATGCAGCTGACGTACTGGGCGACGAGGCTGCGGCTGGTCATCATCACGCCCTTGGGCCGCGACTCGGTGCCGCTCGTGTACATCAGCTGCAGCACGTCGTCGTCGGCGACGTCCACCTGCGGTGCGGTGGCGTCGCCGTGCGCGGTCCAGGTCTCGACCGCCTCCCAGCCCTCCGGCAGGCTCCGGGCGGGCGGGGAGGCGGTGGAGCCCAGGACGCCGCGGACCCGGACCGACTCCGCGCGCCCGGCCTCCTCGATCGCCTCCTGCGCCACCGGCAGCAGCGCGGACTCGGCGACGACGCCGATCGCCGCGGAGTGCTCGAGGATGTAGGCCACCTCGCCGGCCCGGAGCATGAAGTTCACCGGGACGGCGATCGCACCCAGCCGCGCGAGCGCGAAGGTCAGCACCACGTACCCGTCGTCGTTGTGGGACAGCAGCGCGACCCGGTCGCCCTTGGACACGCCCCGTTCGGCCAGGGCGTTGGCGGTGCGGTCGGCCGCGGCGTCCAGCTCGGCGTAGGTGTGGGAGCGGTCGCGGAAGCGCAGGGCGGTCTTGCCCGGCACCCGGGCCGCGGAGCGGCGCAGCAGGTCGCCGAGGGCGTGCCGGCGGGCGCGGGCGATCGTCGTGGTCAGCGCGTCGTCGAACACGGAGGGCCTCCCGGGGCCGGCAGCGGTCGGGGTCGGTGGCGCCCGGGACGGTGGCCCGGGTCACACACACGAGTACCACGGAGAGCCGGGGACCGGACCCGGTGCTACCTCCCGGAGCGCGCGCGGAGCTGCTCGACGGGGGCGCCGGCGTCCGGGTCGCCCAGGAAGTCCTCGACCAGCGCGCAACCCTGCTCCGCGTCCTCGAACAGGAACAGGTGGCCGCCGTCGACCATCTCCAGCCGGGCGTCCGGCAGGGCGGCCGCGAGGATCTCGGCGTTGCGCGGTGGCGCGAGCGGGTCCCGCCGCGCGCCGATGACCAGGGTCGGGTGGTCCACCTGGCGCAGCCACCACCGGCTCGACCAGCCGGAGACGGCGTAGAGCTGCTGCGTGTAGCCGACGAGGCTGGGCGGCCGGTGCAGCCGGGCCCGGCCGTGGGACGAGTCGGCGGCCGCACCCGGGCTGGAGCCGAACAGCAGCGGCGCGGTCAGCCGCAGGTAGGTGCGCGAGTAGTAGCGCGCCGGCGAGCTCATCAGCGCCAGGACCCAGGGGGACGGCGGCTGGCCGCCCAGCCCCGGCGTGGTGGCGACCAGCACGAGCGCCCGGACGCGCTCCGGTGCCTGGTGGGCCAGCTGCTGGGCCAGCGCGCCGCCCCACGAGTAGCCCAGGACGTCGACCCGGTCCAGCCCCAGGACATCGAGCACCTGCGTCACCAGCTGCGCGTAGCCGCGCATCCGCAACCCGACCCGCAGCGCGGGGGACCCGCCCGTCCCCGGCATGTCGAGCATGACCAGCCGCCGCCCGGTCAGGTGGCGTGCGGCCGGCTCCCACATCTCGATGTTGGCGCCGATGCCGGTGAGCAGCAGGAGCGGCGGACCCTCACCGGCGACCGCGACGCGCACCGTGGCCGAGGCCGTGCGCACCGTCGAGTACACGGGGGGCCAGGCCGTGCTGGCTGCGCCTGCGCCGTCCCGGGACACCCGGGGGACGATACGCAGCGCCTCCGGTGGCCGCTCGGCGCGCCCGGCCGGCCGGGCCGGGTCGGAGGACACCGGTGGCGAGTGCCGCAGGTCGCCGACACCCCGGTACGGAGGTGGTGACCTGCGCCACCATGGACGACGCTGACCGCGCTCCACCACGCAGAGGGAGGACCCCCCGATGGACGTCGCCGAGGCCTACCGGGCCAGCCGGGACCAGCTGCTGGCGCTGCGCGGCCGGCACGAGACGGCGGTCGCCGAGTTCCGCTGGCCCGAGCTGGGGGAGCGGTTCAACTGGGCGGTCGACTGGTTCGACGCCGTCGCGCGGGGCAACGACCGTCCCGCCCTGGTCCTCGTCGCCGAGGACGGGACGACGACGCGGCGCTCCTTCGACGAGATGGCGCGGCGCTCCGACCAGCTGGCCGCCTGGCTGGCCGGCCGCGGCGTGCGCAGGGGCGACCCGGTGCTGCTCATGCTCGGCAACCAGGTCGAGCTGTGGGAGTCGATGCTGGCCGTGATGAAGCTCGGCGCGGTGATCGTGCCGACCACCACGGCGGTCGGCCCCGCGGACCTGGTCGACCGGATCACCCGCGGCGGGGCGCGGCACGTCGTCTGCAACGCCGCCGACGTCGGGAAGTTCGACCAGGTCCCCGGCGACCACACGCGGATCAGCGTGGGGCCGGCCGAGGGCTGGGCGGACCTGCGGGCGGCCGCCGACCTCGAGCACGCGCCGGTCGAGCACCCGGGGACCGCGCCCGGCGACCCGCTGCTGCTGTACTTCACCTCGGGGACGACGTCGCGCCCCAAGCTGGTCGAGCACACGCAGGTCTCCTACCCGGTCGGGCACCTGTCGACGATGTACTGGCTGGGCCTGCAGCCCGGCGACGTGCACCTCAACATCTCCTCGCCCGGCTGGGCCAAGCACGCCTGGTCCTGCTTCTTCGCCCCGTGGATCGCCGAGGCGACGGTCGTCGTGCACGACTACCGCCGCTTCGACCCGACCACGCTGCTGGGGCTGATCCGCGAGCACGGCGTGACCACCTTCTGCGCGCCCCCCACGGTCTGGCGGATGCTCATCAACGCCGACCTCTCCGGCGGCCCCGGCGCGCTCCGGGAGGTCCTGGCCGCCGGCGAGCCGCTCAACCCCGAGGTCATCGAGCAGGTCCGCCGCGCCTGGGGGCTGACCGTCCGCGACGGCTACGGCCAGACCGAGACGACCGCGCAGGTCGGCAACACCCCCGGCTCGGAGGTCAGGCCCGGCTCCATGGGGCGCCCGCTGCCCGGGGTGCCGGTGGTGCTGGTCGACCCGGTCGGCGGCCGCCGCATCGAGGGGCCGGGGGAGGGAGAGATCTGCCTGGACCTCTCGCCGTACCCGCTTCCGCTGATGACCGGCTACCAGGGCGACCCCGAGCGTGACGCCGAGGCCAAGGCCGGCGGGTACTACCACACCGGGGACGTCGCCAGCGTCGACGCCGACGGCTACATCACCTACATCGGGCGCACCGACGACGTCTTCAAGGCCAGCGACTACAAGATCAGCCCGTTCGAGCTCGAGTCGGTGCTCATCGAGCACCCGGCCGTCGCCGAGGCCGCCGTCGTCCCCGCGCCCGACGCCCTGCGGCTGGCCGTGCCCAAGGCCTACGTCACGCTGGCCCCGGGGCACGAGCCGACCGAGGAGACGGCGCTGTCGGTGCTGCGGTACGCCCGCGAGCGGCTCAACCCCTACCAGCGGGTGCGGCGCATCGAGTTCGCGGAGCTGCCCAAGACCATCTCGGGGAAGATCCGGCGGGTGGAGCTGCGCACCCGCGAGGAGGAACTCGCCGGCGCCGACAGCCGTTCGGGCGTCGAGTGGCGCGACGACCAGTTCCCCGAGCTGAAGAACTGATCCTGGAGGACCTGCCGTGACCGTCGACCGCCTGGTGCCCAGCGAGGAGGCCGAGGACCTGCTCGCGCTCGTCCGCGAGGTCGCCGACAAGGAGCTGGCGACCCGCGTGGACGAGCACGAGCGGGCCGAGACCTATCCCGAGGGGCTGTTCGCGACCCTCGGCGGGCTCGGCCTGCTCGGCCTGCCCTACCCCGAGGAGCTCGGCGGGGGCGGGCAGCCCTACGAGGTCTACCTGCAGGTGCTCGAGGAGCTCGGGGCGCGCTGGGCGGCGGTGGCCGTGGCGGTGTCGGTGCACGGGCTGTCCTGCCACCCGCTGGCCACCTTCGGCACACCGGAGCAGCAGGAGCGGTGGCTGCCGCGGATGCTCGCCGGTGAGCTCGTCGGCGGCTACTCGCTGTCCGAGCCGCAGGCCGGGTCGGACGCCGCGGCGCTGGCCTGCCGGGCGGTGAGGACCGAGGGCGGGTACCGGGTGACCGGCACCAAGTCGTGGATCACCCACGGCGGGAAGGCCGACTTCTACGCGCTGTTCGCGCGCACCGGCGAGGGCTCCCGCGGGATCTCCTGCTTCCTGGCGCCCGGGCAGGTCGAGGGGCTGTCGTTCGGCCGGCCCGAGGAGAAGATGGGCCTGCACGCCATCCCGACCACGATGGCCAACTGGGACGGCGCGCTGCTCGAGGCCGACCGGCTCATCGGCGCCGAGGGACAGGGGCTGCCGATCGCGTTCTCCGCGCTGGACTCCGGGCGGCTGGGCATCGCCGCGGTGGCCACCGGCCTGGCGCAGGCGGCGCTGGACACCGCGGTGGACTACGCGCACCAGCGCAGCACCTTCGGCCGGCGGATCATCGACCACCAGGGGCTGGGCTTCCTGCTCGCCGACATGGCCGCCGCGGTGGACACCGCGCGGGCCACCTATCTGGACGCCGCCCGCCGCCGCGACGCCGGCCGGCCCTACAGCCGGCAGGCCAGCGTGGCCAAGCTGGTCGCCACCGACGCCGCGATGCGGGTGACCACCGACGCCGTCCAGGTGCTCGGGGGGTACGGCTACACCCGCGACTTCCCCGTCGAGCGGTACATGCGCGAGGCGAAGGTCATGCAGATCTTCGAGGGGACCAACCAGATCCAGCGGATGGTGATCGCCCGCTCGCTCGCCAAGGGCTGACCTTTCCGCGGGCGTCGGTGGCGATCAGTTTCGCGACGCTGGCCTGCTGCGAGTAGGGCACTCCGGCGTCGCGGCGGCGGGCGGCATCGAGGTACGTCGCCCGCGCGCCGGCGACCCCGGCTGCCATGTCGGCGAGCAGGAAGCCCAGCCCCTGATGGTCGATGATCTTGCGGCCGAACGTGGTTCGCTCGTTCGCGTACTTGACGGCCTCGTCGAGTGCGGCCTGCGCGAGACCGGTCGCGACGGCCGCGATGCCGAGCCGGCCGGAATCCAGT
>DATIMX010000118.1:0-1614 GCA_035474935.1 Geodermatophilus sp.
GCGACGAGCCCGAGGGCGACGCCCAGCACGAGGGCGAGGAGGACCTGCGCCGCGAACGGGACGCGGCGGAGACGAGCGAGCACGGGAGTGCCTTCCGGGGACGGTGTGGAGGGGACGTCGGAGCGTGCGAGCGCTCAGGAGTCGGCCGTCATCCGTCCGAAGTCGAGCGCACGCCGCCGGGTGAGGTCCCACCTGTCGCGCACGTCAGAGGACAAGGCGCCCCCGGCGTCGTCCCATCCCCCTGTGTGCACTCTCACCGTTGCAGCCCGCTCATCGCCGTCCCTGAGTCTGCGGCCGCCCTTCAGGGTCCCGCGCCGAGCCTGCGAGGCGTGGGGGGAAGGGTGGTCCTCTTTCAGTCGGGCCAGACCGGGCGTCGCTTCTCCAGGAACGCCGACATGCCCTCGACCGCGCCGGGGAGCTGGCTGGCGGCGGCCATCACCTCGACCGCGGTGGTGTAGGCGTCCCGCTCGGGCCGGCCGAGCTGGGCGTGCATCGTCTGCTTGCCCCACGCCTTGCTCGCCCGCGACCCGCGGGTGGCCCGGGCCATGAGGTCGGCGACGGCGGCGTCGAGCTCGGCGTCGGGCACCACCCGGTTGACCAGCCCCCAGTCCAGCGCGGTGGCCGCGTCGATGACGTCGCCGGTGAGCGCCAGCTCCATGGCCCGCTTGCGGCCGATGTCCCGGGCGATGGCGACCATCGGCGTGTGGCAGAACCAGCCGCCCTTGCCGCCCGGCGCGGCGAAGCCGGCCGACTCGGCGGCCACGGCCAGGTCGCACGAGGCCACCAGCTGGCAGCCGGCCGCGGTGGCCAGCGCGTGCACCCGGGCGAGCACCACCTGCGGGACGTCGTGCAGCGTCTGCATGAGCTCGGTGCACAGCTGCAGCAGGCTGCGCACCTCGGGAACCGGCCGGCCGACGACGTCGGCGAAGTCGTGGCCGGCGCTGAACACCGGCCCCTCCGCCGCGATCACCAGCCCGGCCGCGTCGCTCTCCCCCACCGCCGTCACGGCGCCCAGCAGCTGGGTCAGGTGGTCACGGGAGAGCGCGTTGCGCTTGGCCGGCCGGCACATCGTGAGGGTGACGACGTCGCCGTCCCGCTCGACCAGGGGTGCGCCCTCTGCAGTCATGGGCCGACGCTAGCCGACCTCTGGACCGGCAGGGGCGCGCCGTGCAACCGCCCACGGCCGCCCTCCTTGGCGCCGTACATGGCCTGGTCGGCCTCCTGCAGGGCCTCCTCGAACGGTGTGCCGGGCTGGGCCATGGCCAGCCCGATGCTCGCCGAGACCCGCACGTGGCGGCGCCCGACTGCGACGTCGTCCACCAGCGCGAGGACGAGGCGCTGCCCGAGCGTCGTCGCCGTCCCCCGGTCCACGCCGGGCAGGACGGCGGCGAACTCGTCGCCGCCGAGCCGCCCGAACACCGCGCCGGGCACCTCCTCCAGGTGCGTGCGGAGGCGCTCGGCGAGGCGGACGAGCACCTGGTCCCCCACGGCGTGCCCACCGCGGTCGTTGACCTCCTTGAAGTGGTCGACGTCGATGAAGAGGACCGCACCGCCGCGGTTCAGCGCGGCCCGGCCCGCGTCGAGGAGGTGGGCACGGTTGGCCAGGCCGGTCAG
>DATIMX010000119.1:0-6040 GCA_035474935.1 Geodermatophilus sp.
GCAGCTCCGGGAGGCCGGCGATCGAGGGCCTGCCGTGCTCGGTCGAGCCGCACTCCGCGCACTCCTGCACCAGCTCCAGCGCCGCCACCGGCCGACCGGTCAGCGCCGCGGCGCAGTGCCGGACGAGCAGGTGTGCTGCGATGTGCGCGTCGCGGTCGGCCCGGTGGCGCAGTGCGCCGGCGCGCTGTCGCTCGCGGGGCGTCAGGAGGTGGTCGCCTCCGACGCGCAACACGTCCTCGGGCCGGGCCAGGAGGACGAGCGGCGCACGATCGGGTGACTCTTCTCCCATTGACGATCCACCTCCGTCACCGGACCTGGGCGTGTCGGCGACTCGGTGACACGTCGCCCATCTGCACTGCGTGAATGCTCAACAGCGCAATGTAAGTCATCACTGCATGTCGGCGCGCGGGGGTAACAGGGCGAAACAATTCGATCATTCTGCGTGATTGAAACGCCTGTTTCGCCAGGTCAAGAGGTCGGCGGGTGTGTCTTTCGACTCTTGCCACGGGGCTTTGCACCATTCGGAGACCTCCCCCTAACCTCGTGAAGATCGTTCGCCGCAGGGCTGCAGAGAGTGAATATATGACGACGCACCGCGATGACTGGGACTTCTTCTCGACATTCACGGGAGATGTCGAGCGGGAGTCCCCGACCGCCGCTCCGGGATACGACATGCGGGACAACACCGCCACGTCGTACCGGCTGCACGACAACTTCGTGGCCGAGATCTCCGGTCAGCGCTCGCTGGTCACCCGGCTGAGCCGGTTCTTCGAGCGCACCTGCGACGAGCGGCCCTCGGCCACCGCGCTCGAGTGCGAGGGCGAGCGGGTCTCGTACGCGGACCTCGACCAGCGCGCGAACCGGCTGGCGAACCTGCTGATGGCCCGGGGTGCGCGCGCCGGCGTCCGCGTGGGGATCCTCCTGCACCGCTCGGTGGACACCTACGTCGCGCTGCTGGCCGTCACGAAGACCGAGGCGACGTTCGTCCCGATCGACCCCGAGGCCCCCGCCGACCGGCTGCAGTACATCGCCGAGGACTCCTCGCTGAGCCTGCTGGTGACGCACACGTCGTTCGCCGCGTCCTGCGTCGCGCTGCCCTGCGAGGGCCTGTACCTCGACGAGCTGGGGCCCGAGCTCGCGGTCCAGTCGAGCTCCCGGCCGGCCATCGAGTCCGACGGCGACCCGGTCTGCTACATCATCTACACGTCGGGCTCGAGCGGTCGCCCCAAGGGCGTCGAGATCAACCAGTCGAGCATCTGCAACTTCATCGGCATCGTGCCGTCCCTGTACGGGGTCGAGCCCACCGACCGCGTCTACCAGGGCATGACGATCGCGTTCGACTTCTCCATCGAGGAGATCTGGCCGACCTGGGCGGTCGGGGCGACGCTCGTCGCCGGCCCCACCGACGGCCGCCGGGTCGGGTCGGGGCTGGCCGACTTCCTCGAGGACAACGAGATCACGATGATCTACTGCGTCCCCACCGTGCTGGCGACCCTCGACCGCATCCTGCCGCTGATCCGCACGGTCAACGTCGGCGGCGAGGCCTGCCCCCGCGAGCTGGTCGACCGCTGGGGACCCGGCCGCCGCATCCTCAACACCTACGGGCCCACCGAGACGACCGTGACCTGCACGATGGCCGAGCTCCGGCCGGGCAAGCAGGTCACCATCGGCCGTCCCCTGCCGACCTACCGGATCACCCTGCTCGACGACGACCGCAAGCCGGTCCCCGCGGGGCAGGTCGGCGAGATCTGCGTCGGCGGTCCCGGTGTGGCGCGCGGCTACGTGAACCGCCCCGACCTCACCGCCGACCGCTTCATCCCCGACCCCCGCGGCATCCCGGGCGAGCGCATCTACCGCACCGGCGACCTCGGTCGCTTCCTGCCCGACGGCGAGCTGGAGTACCTGGGCCGCGCGGACAGCGAGGTCAAGGTCCGGGGCCACCGGGTGGACCTGCAGGAGATCGAGAGCGTCCTCCTCGAGCACCCCCAGGTGACCGGCGCCGTCGTCACCCTGCTGGCCTCGCCGGACACCGGCGGGGACCTCGCGGGCTACGTCATCCTGCGGGACGCCGGGGCGGCCGACGCCGTCATCCCCGAGCTGCACGAGCAGCTGGTGGCGCAGATGCCGCCCTACATGGTGCCGTCGTACCTCGACGCGGTTCCCTCGATCCCGATGCTGCCCAGCGGCAAGGCCGACCGCGGCCGGCTGCCCGCGCCCACCCGTCCCCGGCTGATCCGCACCGACCGCGAGCACGAGCCGCCGGCGACCCCCGCGGAGGCCTGGATCGCCGGCCTGTGGGAGCAGATGCTCAACCTGCCGGCCGGCGCGGTCTCGGTGGAGGCGAACTTCTTCGAGGCGCTGGGCGGGCACTCGCTCGTCGCGGCCAACGTCGTGTCCGCGATGCGGGAGAGCGAGCTCGGCTCGGGGCTGTCCATCCTGGACTTCTACAAGCACCCCACCGTCCGGGACCTCGCGACGTTCCTCGAGGACGGCACCGCCGGCCCGTCGGACGAGCCCGTGACGCTCGAGCCGCGCGAGCCCCGGCCGGAACCGCCGTCCCGGGAGCGGGTCATCGGCTTCGGGACGGCGCAGGTCTCGGTCCTCTACGCGATCATCCTGCTGTTCCTGCTCCCCGTCGGCGTCCTGTACGGGCTCAACGACGGTCAGCCCTCGTTCGCCCTGGTCCTCCAGCTGGCGATCGCGCTGCCGGCCGTCTACCTGCTGGCCCGCTGGGTCCTCCCGGTCGTCGGCTCGCGACTGCTCTCCCCGGGCCTGCGCGCCGGTGACCACCCGCTCTGGGGCGGCATGCACCTGCGGGTGTGGACCGTGCAGAAGTTGATGTCGATCTCCCCGCTCACCGTCCTCAGCGGGTCGCCGTGGGCGGTGACGTACCTGCGGCTGGCCGGTGCGCAGATCGACGACGAGGCCCACATCGGGACGGCGAACGTCTCGCTGCCGTCGATGCTGCGGGTGGGCCGCGGCGCGACGATCGGCTACGGCACGCAGCTGCACGCCCACCGCATCGCCGAGGGCATCCTGACCATCGGCCCGGTCACCGTCGGTGCCGGCGCGGTCGTCGGGTCCGAGAGCGTGCTGGAGTGCGACTCGGAGGTCGGCGAGAACGCCATCCTCAGCGACCAGTCGCTGCTGCCGTCCCGCCGGATCGTCCCCGCCGGCGAGACCTGGGCCGGGTCCCCGGCCCGTCCCGCGCCCGACTCGATGGACCCCGTCGTCGAGCTCATGGCGGCCTGTGACGAGGCGCCCCGCACCTGGTCCAGCCACCTCCTGGCCGGCTTCGCCGGTGGTGTCCTGCTGCTCGAGATGCTGCCCTTCATGATCCTGCTGCCGGTGGTGGCGGTCGTCTGGTGGGTCCTGCTCAGCTTCGGGACGGCGGCCGGCCTCCTGGCCACGGCGCTGTCCGGCCCGCTGTTCGTGGCGGCCTCGTGCGCACTCATCCTGGGTGCCCGGCGCCTGGTCCTGGCCGAGACCCCGGAGGGCGTGCACCACCTGCGGTCGCAGCTGGGCCTGGAGAAGTGGCTGGGGGACAAGCTGCTCGAGCAGAGCCTGCTGTTCAACAACACCATGTACTCGACGCTCTACACGCCGATGTGGCTGCGGGCGCTCGGGACCAAGGTCGGCAAGGGCGCCGAGGTGTCCACCATCGCCAACATCGACCCGGACCTGCTCACGGTGGGTGAGGGCAGCTTCGTGGCGGACATGGCCAGCGTGGGCAGCGCCACCTACGCGAATGGGCACGTCGCCTTCCGGCGGACCGAGATCGGCTCCCGCGCCTTCGTCGGGAACGCCGCCTTCGTCCCGTCGGGTTCGCACCTCGGCGACGGGTCGCTCATCGGCGTCCGCACGGTCCCGCCGACCGCCGGGACCGAGCCCGGCACCTCGTGGCTCGGCTCACCGCCGTTCTTCCTCCCCCGCCGCGAGGTGTTCGAGGAGTTCACCGAGGCCGACACCTACGCCCCGTCGCGGCGGCAGGTCCGGGCCCGCTACGCCATCGAGGCCCTCCGGATCGTGCTGCCGAGCTCCCTGCTGGCCGTCGCGACGTTCGTGACCCTGTACGGCCTCTCAGCGCTGGCGCTCTCCTGGAACACGGTGGCCACCGTGCTGCTCGCGCCGTTGGTCGCCCTGACCTCCAGCGTCCTGGTCGTGGTCCTGGTGGCCGCGCTCAAGTGGGCCGTCGTCGGCCGTTACCGGCCGCGCGTGCGACCGCTGTGGAGCGGCTTCGTCCGCCGGACGGAGTTCGTGACCGGCCTCTACGAGGCGGCGGCGGTGCCGGCCCTGCTCACCTTCATCACCGGCACGCCCCTGCTCGGACCTGCGCTGCGGCTGTTCGGCTCCCGGGTCGGCCGGCGGACGCTGGTCGACACGACCTACCTCACCGAGTTCGACCTCGTGACCATCGGGGACGACGTCTCGGTGGGCGCGAACGCATCGCTGCAGACCCACCTCTTCGAGGACCGCGTCATGAAGATGGACCACGTCATCCTGTGCGACCGCGCGACCATCGGCGACAAGGCCGTCGTCCTCTACGGCTCGGTCGTGGAGGAGGACGCCACGCTGGCCGCTATGTCGCTGGCGATGAAGGGTGAGGTGCTGCCGAGGGAGACCACCTGGTGCGGCATCCCGGCCCAGAAGGTCAGGCGGGCGCCGACGGCAGCGCCGGCGCGCGTCCGGCGCCGTGGGGGTCGGCACCGGGCGACGACGGGGGCCCGGCGATGACCGCGGGCAGGCAGTTGTCGCTGCCCCACGCCTGCGAGCCGACCCCGTCCGGCGACGTCTCGGGCACCCCGTCGAGCACCGTGCGGGCCCTGCGGTCGAGCGCCCGCCTGGTCGGCATCGACGCCGCCCGCGGGATCGCCCTGTTCGGGATGATGGCCGTCCACAACATCGTGGCGGTCGACGACGACGGGGAGGTGTCGCTGGCGTGGACGCTGGCCGCGGGCAAGTCGGCGGCGTTGTTCGCGCTGCTGGCCGGCGTCGGCGTCGCGTTCGCCACCGGCCGGCGGCAGCGGCCGACCGCGCGGACCTGGCCGGGGTATGCGGCCGCGCTGTTGGTCCGGGCACTGATCATCGGCGGCGTCGGGCTGCTCCTGGGCTCCGTGGTGCCCGCCGGCTTGGCCTCGGTGATCCTGCCGTACTACGCGCTGCTGTTCGTGTTCGCCATCCCGCTCCTCACCCTGTCCAGCCGCGCGCTCATCGCCCTGGCCGCGACGATCGCCGTGGTCATGCCGGTCCTCAGCCACTGGCTGCGGTCCGGTACCGAGGTGCGGTTGCCTGTGCCGAACCTGACGTTCAGCGCCCTGTTCGGCGATCCGGGCCAGGTGCTGCGGGAGCTCGCGCTGACCGGCGTGTACCCGGCCCTCTCCTGGATGGCCTACCTCTGCGCCGGCATGGCGGTCGGGCGCGCGCTGCTGACGTCGCGGCGCACCGTCGCGCGCATCACCCTGACCGGGGCCGCGCTGGTCGTGGCCGCTCAGACGATCTCGTGGTTCCTGCTGGACGTCCTCGGCGGCCGGGCCGACCTCGAGGCGGCCGCGAGCCGGTCCATGACCTCCGGTGAGCTGGCCGAGGTCATGGGGGTCGGGTGGACGGGGACGACGCCGACGGACACCGGCTGGTGGCTGGCGACCCTGGCGCCGCACTCCACGACGCCGCTGGACCTGGCCTTCACCATCGGTCTCGGTCTCGTCGTCCTCGGTCTGTGCATCCTCGTCGGCCGCACCACCACCGCGCTCCTGCGGCCGCTGGCCGCCGCGGGGAGCATGACGCTGACGCTGTACTCCCTGCACCTGCTGATGCTGACCGTGCTCCCCGGCAACGCCATGGGGCTGCTGATCCAGACCCTGCTCGTCGTGGCGTTCGCGCTGGTGTGGAGCCGCTACCACGCGCGCGGCCCCCTGGAGGAGCTCGTGGCCCAGGCGACCGGTGCGGTGCGCCGCAGGGTCCAGTCGGTGACGGAACCGCGGCGGGAGGAGCTGGTCGTGGACGCAGACGGCCGGGTCCGTGCGCCCTGACCTCCCCGGCC
>DATIMX010000120.1:0-16896 GCA_035474935.1 Geodermatophilus sp.
AGAGGGCGCCCGGCGTGTGGGTCAGCCGGCCCAGCAGCCCTGCGTCGGACGCGTCGGGCACGCCACGGCGCCGGCCGCGGCGGCGTTCCGACTGCATCTCCAGCACCGCGCGCGGCGCACCGAGCAGCAGGATGCCGACCCAGAGAGCGCCCGGCGTGTGCGTGAGCCGGCCGAGCATGCCCGCGTCGGAGGTGTCGGGGACACCGCGTCGCCGACCGCGGCGGCGTTCCGACTGCATCTCCAGCACCGCGCGGGGTGCGCCCAGCAGCAGGAACCAGGTCATCGCGTAGGCGGCGACGCTCTGCACGGTGGCCGACCCCCACACGGTCACGCCGACCAGCAGCGCACCCGTGACCAGCACCGCCCAGAGCCCGTACCAGTTGCGGATCTGCACCAGCAGCAGCGCCAGCAGGCCCAGCAGCGCCCACAGCAGCCCGACCGCGTGGCCGGCGGCCAGCAGTGCTGCCGCTCCCAGGCCGAACAGCGCCGGGCCGGTGTAGCCCGCTGCGCAGGTGAGCACCATGCCCGGCCCGGTCGGCCGCCCCGCCGACACGGTCAGCCCCGAGGTGTCCGAGTGCAGCCGGATGCCGGACAGCCGCCGTCCCGCGGCCAGGGCCACCAGTCCGTGCGCGCCCTCGTGGGCGATGGTCACGACCGTCCGGGCCGGCCGCCACAGGGCAGGGGCGAGGACGACGGCGCCGGCGGCCACGAGCGCGCCCACGAGGATCGCCGTCGGCAACTGGGGCAGGGGAGTGGTCACCTGGGCCCAGAGCCCCTCGACGACGTCCACGCGGGGGAGTCAACCGCACCCAGCTGTGAACGGCGGCCACCCGGCACGGTCCTACCGGGCGTCGTGTCTGCAGGGAACGAGGAGGGACCGGGTGATGCCAGCACGCCGCGCCCTCCCACCTCAACCGTTATCCCCAACAAGCGTGCCAACAATGAACTGCAAGACCGCCAGTCAGACCCCAACTCGACAAGCGGACCGTCGAGTCCTCGGTCAGCTTCTTCCGGCCCGGTGGCAGGAGGACAGTGACGACCGAGCACGTTCACAGGCCGGTGAGTACTGACCTCCCGGCGGCCGCCACTGCAGGTCCGTGCGGTCGGTGACCCTGCAGCCGACGTCCGGCGCGGTCCTCCGGGTGGAGTGCGGCCGCTGACCATCGCGAGCACCGTTCTCGGTGCCGCCGGCAGCAGGAACCAGCTGCCGGCGGCGAGAAACGCCGCCTGACCGGCTGGCGACAGTCACCCCCCAGCACGACGGCGCCCCAGCCCGTGGGCCCCTCGTGGGTGATCGTCACGACCGTCCGGGCCGGTCGTCCGAGGCAGGTGTTCCACCGGTTACGAACTCCGCCGATGTGAGGCAGGGGCGATCGGTGCTCCGCCGTCATCCGGCACCATTTCCGTTATACCCAACAAAAGCAGGAAATATCTGGAAAGAGGACGCAACAGCACAACGAAGGCAACGGGGATATCCGATCGACGCAACGGACCGGGCGGGCGATGATCACCAGCCGTGGACCTGGTCTCGTCACTGCCGGCCTTCGTGCTGGCCGTGGCCCTCATCTCGGTCTCACCGGGCCCGGCGATGGCGCTGGTCATCCGGCATGCCGCGCTGCGGGGGACCGGCGGAGCGGTGCCCGTGGTGCTCGGCCTGGAGGCCGGCCTCTACGTGTGGGCGCTGATCGCGGGAGCGGGCTTCGCCGCGCTGGTGGCCGCCTCGGAGGTCGCCCACCTCGTGTTGCGAGTGGTGGGGGCGGCCGTCCTCCTGGCGCTCGGGCTCCACGCCTGGCGGGCGGCGTGTCGCGTGGAGCGACAGCCGGACACGATGGGGGAGTGGGTGTCGCCGCCGGGCCACCGCCGCTGGTGGACGGCGTTCGCCGAGGGTCTGCTGGTGCAGTTGGCCAACCCGAAGGCCGCCGTCCTCGTGCTCGCGCTCTACCCACAGTTCGTGCCGGTGGACGGGCCGGTGTTAGCGACGACGGCGCTGCTGGGCCTGGTGCAGATCGCTCTGGAGACGGGCCTCTACCTGGCACTGGCTGCCGGGGTCGCCCGGGCGGGATCGTGGTTCCGGCGGCCGCTCGTTCGCCGGCGGCTGGAGGCGGTCTGCGGGACCGTGCTCGTCGCCCTCGGGCTGCGGGTCGCGATGGCCAGTCGCTGAGTCCGCTCAGCGCGTGGTGGTCAGGTTGAGCGCGTTGCCGTCGGGGTCCTGCACGTGGGCGACTCGCTGACCCCACGGCATGTCGTTGGCCGGGGCCGGCGCCTGCCCGCCGTGGGCCTCGACCCGGCTCAGCGCGGCGTCGACGTCGGGCACCTCGATGCTCAGCACCACCCGCCCGGCGGGAGTCCCTGCGACCGACCCGTCGGAGACGATGCCGAGCTCGGAGTCGCCGATCCGCAGGCCGAGGTAGAACGTCGGACCGACGTCCGGCGTGCGGCGGGTCTCCGTCGCGCCGACGACGCCGGTGTAGAAGCGCGCCAGGCGCTCGAGGTCGTGCGTGACGATGATCGGGCTGACGCTGCTGGGCACGGGTTTCCTCTCGTCGGGAGACATCGAGGGGTGGACCATCCCGCACCGGCGAAGTCATCGGTTCCCCCGTCTCCACCCTGCTAGCGTCACGTGACGAAAGGAGACTGACGAGTCGCCGGTTGACTTAGTCAGACTTGGTCATATTCTGGGTGCATGTCGACGACCGTCAACGTCCACGAGGCGAAGACCCACCTATCCCGGCTCCTCGAGGCGGTCGAGGCGGGGGAGGACGTCGTCATCGCCCGGGCCGGCAAGCCGATCGCCCGGCTGGTGCCGGTCACCGTGCGGACCGAACCGCGGACGCCGGGAGCCTGGCGGGGTCAGGGGTGGATCGCGGACGACTTCGACGAGACGCCCGAGGAGCTGATCGCCGCCTTCTACGGTGACGTCGACTCGTGACCCTGCTGCTGGACACCCACGTCCTGCTGTGGTGGCTTTTCGGTGACCCGCGGCTCACGCCGACGATGCGGAAGGCGATCGCAGACCCGACGTCGACGGTGGTGGTGTCAGCGGTGACGGCGTGGGAGATGGCGATCAAGGCCGCGGTGGGCAAGCTCGCCGTCCCGGATCGCCTGATCCACCAGTTAGACCAGGAGGGTTTTGAGGCGCTGCCGGTCACCGTCGAGGACGGCCTGGCTGCCGGTGCGCTGCCGCGGCACCACGGCGATCCGTTCGACCGGATGCTCATCGCCCAGGCTGCGCGCCGGCGGCTCGTCGTCGTCACCGCCGACCGGCGCTTCGCCGACTACGACGTGCTGACCTTGTCGTAGCCAGGGCCGGCGGAGGAGGCTCCTCCGCCAGATGACTTGACATAATGTGCATTATCGGCGTTCGCGGTCGGACGGCTGGAAGGGGCTCCGGACGCCACCCGGGCCGATCGGCACTCGATCAGCCAGGACACGTGGCGTGCGGTGCCCGTGACGTCGCGTCGACGGGTGCGCCGACACGACGTCGGGCTCGCGTCGACGCGACAGCCCGACGACCCATGAGCTCCTCAGTCCATCCGCCCGACGACTCACCTGCCCGTTGCCTCGCCGTCCGTCGTCCTGGCGACGCCCGGGTCGACCCCTCGTCCCGATTCCTGGTCGGCTCGCCCGGTCCGCCGCCTCGGCCAGCCGGCCGGCACTGCGCCACCGACCCTCCGCCGGCCTCCTGGTCGCCACTTCCCCGGGCCCGCTCACCCACGGGCATTTACGTCACTGTGACGGAATGACGGATGGGTCGTTCTTCGACGGGCGCGCCGCGCGACGGCTGCCTAGGGTCGAAGACATGCAACTCCGACGCCCGATCGCCGCACTGATGACCGCCTTGGCGCTGTTCGGGGGCGGCGCGACGATGACCGCCTGTCAGGCAGCCGGGCAGGATCAGAACGACGGCAGCACCGACGAGAACACGCCGCCGAACGTCGAGACCAACGACGAGTCGGATCCGTCGCAGGACAACGTGCCCGACAACTCCGACCGGGACGACGGCGTCGAGCAGAGCAACGGCAACGACGACGCCGACGACGGCTGATCCGCCAGGCCGGTGCGGTCAGCCGGCGGCACGCTCGGAGACCCAGAGCTTGTCGAGCCGGCCGGTCGACCGCACCAGGTCCTGCAGGGAGCGCTCCAGTTCGGCCTTGGTGTGCCGCTCGCCCAGCAGGGTCTGCACGTCCTCGATCGCGCAGCGCAGCTGGTACAGCCGGTCCTGCAGGCCGTCGAGCTCCGCCCGGGTGACCAGCACGACGTCGCCGGACAGGCCGGCTCTCGCCGTCGCGGAACGCTGCTCGTAGGCCCGCTGCCGGCACGCCTGGCCGCAGTACTGGCGCGGGCGCCCGACCGACCCCTGCTGGGGCAGCACCCGGCGGCACCAGCCGCACCGGCGCTCGCTGCCACTCCCCCTCCGCGGGCCGGGCAGCCCGGTCTCGGTCGTTGCCTCCTCGTCGATCGTCCGGATCGTGTCTCGCTCTGCCACGCTGCGCACCGTAGACGCCGCCACCGACACAAACCGCGGACACGCCCGGTCCGCGCGTGCGGGAGGCCGGTCACGGCGGGCGGACGAGGCCCCGGCCGGTGTGTGGACCAGCGCGTTAGCGTGTCGGCGTGGGCTCGGTCCGGTACGCGTTCCTCGACGGACCCACCCCCATCGCGATGGCCCACCGGGGTGGGGCGATCGAGCACCTGGAGAACTCCCTGCCGGCGTTCGAGGCCTGCGTGGCGATGGGCTACCGGTACCTCGAGACCGACGTCCGGGTCACCGCTGACGGCGTGCCGATCGTCTTCCACGACCCGACCCTCGACCGCGTCACCGACCGCACCGGACGCGTCGACCAGCTGAGGTGGGGGGAGCTGGCAGCCGCCCGGATCGGGGGGCGGGAGCCGATCCTGCGGCTCGACGAGCTGCTCGGCGCCTGGCCCGACGTGCGGTTCAACCTCGACATCAAGGCACCGGGCGTGGTCGCCGCGCTGGCCCGGACCGTCCGCCGGCTGCGCGCCGAGGACCGCATCTGCCTGGGGTCGTTCTCCGACGCCCGGGTCGCCGCGGCCCGCCGGGTGTTCGGGCCCTCGGTGTGCACCTCGCTCGGCCCGCGCGGGGTGGCGGCACTGCGGCTGTCCTCCTTCTCCCCCCGCGCCGCCGGGCTGGTGCGCATCCCCGCCGGCTGCGCGCAGGTGCCGCTGCAGCTGGGTGGCCGCGCGCTGGTCGACGAGCGCTTCATCGCCGCGGCGCACGCCCGCGGGCTGCAGGTGCACGTCTGGACGGTGGACACCGAGGAGGAGGCCGCGGCCGTCCTCGACCTCGGGGTGGACGGCGTGATGACCGACCGCCCGGCGATGCTGCGGGACCTGCTCGAGCGCCGCGGCCAGTGGTTCCCGCGGTGAGCGGGGTGCGGCGGCCGACCACGGCGACATCCCGGCGTGACCAGCAGTTGCTGGACGACCTCGATCACGGCTGACACCCTGCGGCCGTGACGACCGCCGCCACCACCGGGCCGACCAGCCCCGCTGCCGACCACGCGCTGCGCCGCGAGCGGTTCGGCTGGTACTCCTACGACTGGGCGATGTCGGTGTTCAACACCAGCGTCACCACGGTCTTCCTCGGCCCGTACCTGACGTCGGTCGCCGAGGAGGCGGCCGGGCCCGACGGCCGGCTGGGCTTCCTCGGCCTGTCCATCCCGCCGGGCAGCTGGTTCTCCTACGTGCTGTCGGCGTCGGTGCTGCTGCAGGTCCTGGTGCTGCCGCTGACCGGCGCCGTGGCCGACCGGACCGGCCGCAAGCGGGAGATGCTGGCCGGCTTCGCCGCGCTGGGCGCGCTGACCACCACGGCCCTCTACTTCGTCGCCGACGGCCGCTACCTGCTCGGCGCGCTGCTGTTCATCGTGGCCAACATCAGCTTCGGCGCGGCGACCGTCGTCTACTACTCGTGGCTACCGGACCTGGCCGCGCCGGACGAGCGGGACGCCGTCTCCAGCCGCGGGTGGGCGTTCGGCTACGTCGGCGGTGCGCTGCTGCTCGCCGTCCACCTGGGGCTGGTGCTCGGGGCGCCGTCCCTGGGGCTGACCACCGGCGAGGCGGTGCGGATCTGCCTGGCCACGGCAGGCCTGTGGTGGGGCGCGTTCACCGTCTTCACGGTGTCCCGGCTGCGCAACCGGCCGGTGCGCGAGACGTCCGCACGGTCGCGCAGCGGCTTCCGCCAACTGGCGACGACGATGCGCGAGATGCGGGCCTTCCCGCTGACGCTGTGGTTCCTGGGCGCGTACCTGCTGTTCAACGACGGCGTCCAGACCGTCATCGCGCTGTCGGCGACCTACGCCACCGAGGAACTCGGCCTGGAGCAGTCGGTGCTCACCGGCGCGATCCTCATGGTGCAGGTGGTGGCCATCGCCGGCGCGCTGGGCCTGGGCCGGCTGGCCGGCCGGTACGGGGCGAAGCGGACCGTCCTGGGCGCCCTGGTGGCCTGGATCGGCGTGCTGGTGGTCGCCTACTTCCTCCAGGCGGGGGCGGTCGGGCAGTTCTACGCCCTCGCCGCCGTCATCGGGCTGGTGCAGGGCGGTACGCAGGCGCTGTCCCGGTCGCTGTTCAGCCAGCTCATCCCGGCGGGCAAGGAGGCCGAGTACTACGGCTTCTACGAGATCAGCGACCGCGGCACCAGCTGGCTGGGCCCGCTGGCGTTCGGGCTGACGTACCAGCTGACCGGGTCCTACCGGCTGGCCATCGTGAGCCTCGTCGTCTTCTTCGTGGCCGGTTTCGTCGCGCTGGCCGCGCTGCCCATCCGCCGCGCGGTCGTCGCGGCCGGCAACACCCCACCGGAGCGTTTGTGACCGAGCCGGCCAGGTCACGGATGAGCAGAGCACGCCGTGGCGCAGGACCGACGAGCGCCGGCGAGGAGATCCTGTGACACCCCTGACCGACACGGACGGCGCACCGCTGCTGTCCGCCGTCCCCGCCGCCGGCGACCGCCGCCGTCACCCGGCACCCGCCCACCTGCGCTTCTTCCACGGGCCGATGGACTGCGGCAAGTCCACGCTGGCCCTGCAGGTCGACCACAACCACAGCCGGCAGGGACGGCGGGGCCTGCTGCTGACCCAGGGTGACCGCTCCGCGCAGCCGCAGATCAGCTCCCGGGTGGGGCTGTGCCGCGAGGCGCTGGAGGTGGCGGCCGGCACCGACCTGCGGCTGCTGGTGCGCGACCACTGGGCCGCCGGGCACCGGGTGGACTACCTGATCGTCGACGAGGCGCAGTTCCTCACCGCCGAGCAGGTCGACCAGCTCGCCGAGCTCGTCGACGAGTCGCACGTGGACGTGTACGCCTTCGGGCTCACCACCGACTTCCGGGCGCGGCTGTTCCCGGGCACCCAGCGGCTGCTCGAGGTCGCCGACGACGTCCAGCGCATCCAGGTCGAGGTGCTGTGCTGGTGCGGGCTGCCGGGGCTGCTCAACGCCCGGGTGGTGGACGGCGAGATGGTCCGCGAGGGCGAGACCGTCGTCGTCGCCGACACGGCGCCCACGCCGGCTCCCGACGCCCGGGACGCCGACGTGCACTACCAGGTGCTCTGCCGGCGCCACCACGTGCTGGGCCAGCTGGGCCCGACGGCGGCCGGCCCGGGGCAGCTCGCGCTGCGCTGACGCCCCGGCCCCTGCTCCCCCGGAAGGGGGGTGCCGTAGGTCGCATTACCACCCCATGCGATGATTCGGGACCGATTCCGCGGAATCTCTCCGCGAACTCTGTCGTTGGTCCTCTTGATCCCGCCGTCCAGTGGGTAGTCCCCTGCTGCGACGGTGAGTCTGGACCGACACCACCAGCACGAGAGGACGGTGTGCCATGGGCGAGCGTTCCCTGCGGGGCAGCCGACTGGGCAGCGTGAGCTACGAGACCGAGCGGAACACCGCGCCGATCGAGCGGCAGTACGCGGAGTACCGGTGCCCGTCGGGCCACCTGTTCACCGTGCCCTTCGCGGATGACGCCGAGCTCCCCGACACCTGGGAGTGCAAGTTCGACGGCGCGGCCGCCAAGCTGGTCGGCGGCACCGAGCCCGCACCCAAGAAGGTCAAGCCCCCGCGGACGCACTGGGACATGCTCCTGGAGCGCCGTTCGGTCGAGGACCTCGAGGAGGTCCTGGCCGAGCGCCTCGAGGTGCTGCGCGGCCGGCGGACCCGCGCCAGCTGACACCGTCGCACGACGGCGGGCAACGGCCCCGGTGGGATCCCCCACCGGGGCCGTTCCGCGTCTCGGGGCCCGGTGCGGCTCTCCCCAGCAGTTGATCATGGGTTCGTTGCGGGCGACACGCGCAGACACGCCGTGCGGCCAGGCGACGCCCCCATGGTCAACGCCAGGAGCGGGGCAGATCGACGCCAGGGGGCTGGTCAGGAGCGGGGCAGCGTCAGAGGCGGTCGTCGCGCACCGGCTCGTCCCGCACGACCTCGCCCTCGATGACCAGGGGGCGCCCGAACCCGGACGCGTGCGCACCCGAGCCGAACGGACCGCCGGGCGGCCCCTCCGCGCGGGCACTGCGCACCCGCACCGGCCCGCGCAGCCCGACCGGCAGCCGGGAGGCCACCGTGCGGCCCAGCAGCCCGCGGACCAGGAAGCGCGTCGGCGGCAGCAGGCACAGCAGCCCCACGACGTCGCCCAGGAAGCCGGGCAGCACCATCAGCACCCCGCCGACGGCGATCAGCCCGGCGTCCCCCAGGGCCCGTCCGGGGGCCCGCCGCTCGCGGGCTCGCTCCCGCAGCTCGGCCAGCGCCCGGGTGCCCTGGCGGGCCAGCAGCACCGAGCCCAGGGCGGTGGTGGCCAGGGCGGCCAGCACCGTCCACCCCACGCCGATCCACGAGGCGACCAGGACGAGGACGACGACCTCGGCCAGCGCCCACAGCCCCACCAGCACGCGCACGCGGTGTCCCACGGCTCTCCCTCTGCCCGCACGTGGCGGCGGTCCCGGGTCCGCCTACCGGACCTCGGTCGACCGCCCGCCGTCGCGGGCACGTCCCGGCACGGGATGGCGGACCCGGCCCGGCAGCCGGTCGGCCAGCCGGTCCTGCAGGCCCCACCAGGTGACCCGTACCAACGCCTCTTGAACGATCGAGCGGCTCATCTTGCTCCGCCCGAACGTGCGTTCGGTGAAGGTGATCGGCACCTCGACCACCCGGGCGCCGGTGCGGACCGCCCGCCACGCCCAGTCGACCTGGAAGCAGTAGCCCTGGCTGGCGACGTCGTCGAAGGGCAGCCGGTCGACCAGCTCGCCGCGCACCGCCCGGAAACCGCCGGTGGCGTCGGCCAGGGGCAGCCGCAGCGACCAGCGGGTCCACAGGTTGCCCGCGCGGGAGAGCAGCAGCCGGTGCAGCGGCCAGTCCTCCACCCGACCGCCGGGCACGTACCGCGAACCCAGCACCAGGTCGGCGCCCTGCAGCGCGGCCAGCAGGCCGGGCAGCTGCTCGGGATGGTGCGAGCCGTCGGCGTCCATCTCGACCAGGACGTCGTAGCCGCGCGCGCGGCCCCAGCGGAAGCCGGCGACGTAGGCCGGGCCCAGGCCGGACTTGGTGGTCCGCCGCAGCACGTGCACCCGCGGGTCGAGCGCGGCCAGCTTCTCGGCCAGCTCGCCGGTGCCGTCGGGCGAGCCGTCGTCCACCACCAGGGCGTGTGCATCCGGGAGGGCCGCGTGCAGCCGCTCCAGGATCGGCTCGATGTTCTCCACCTCGTCGTAGGTGGGGACGACGACCAGCACGCGCGCGCTCACGCCGTCCCCCTCCGCGGCCGGCGGCGCAGCGCGGGCGCGACGGCGGCGAGCAGCGCCCCGGCGCCCACCGCGCTCAGCAGCCACTCCGGTCCGGCGCCCAGCCGCTCGGCGAGGGTGGTGGAGTCGCGCTGCGCGACCTCCTCGACGAACACGGCCGGCTCGAACAGCCCCGAGGCGGCGGCCAGGGAGCCGTCGGGGGCGATGACCGTCGAGATGCCGCTGGTGGAGGCCAGGGCGACCGACCGGCCGAACTCGACCGCCCGGACCCGGGCGGCCGCGACCTGCTGCTCGCTCTCGGCGCTGTAGCCGAAGGTGGCGTTGTTGGTCTGGACGACGATCATCCCGGCACCGGCGGAGACGGCGTCGTGCACCAGGCCGTCGTAGACCACCTCGAAGCAGATGACGTCGGCGATCCGGGCGCCGCCCATCTGGAGCAGGCCGACCTCGTCGCCGGCGGCGAAGTCGCGGCGCACCAGGTCGACCTTGTCGCTGAACAGCCGGAAGAAGTCGCGGAAGGGGATGTACTCGGCGAAGGGGACCGGGTGGCGCTTGACGTAGGTGTCGCCCGGCCCGGTCTCCGGATCCCAGACGATCGCGGTGTTGCTGATGAACTCACCCGGCCCGCTGACGACGGCGCCCACCAGGACCGGCGCGCCGATCGCATCCGCGGCGCGGCTGATCTCGCGGGCGGCGTCGGCGTTGCGGTAGGGGTCGATGTCGGAGCTGTTCTCCGGCCAGACGACGAGGTCGGGCTGCGGCTGGTCGCCGGCCGCGACCGCCTCGGCCAGGGCGATCGTCTGGCCCACGTGGTTGTCCAGCACCGCCCGGCGGCGTTCGTTGAACTCCAGGCCCGGCTTCGGGACGTCGCCCTGGACGACCGCGACCGTCCGGGTCGGCCCGCCGGCGATCAGCGAGGAGCCGGGCAGCGGCAGCCAGGCCAGCGCGCCCAGCGCCGGGACGGCCAGCGCGCCCAGGGCGGTGAGCGCCGCGGCGCGCCGTCCCCCGGAGCGCAGCCGCAGGACGGCGGCGGCCAGCAGCGTGCCGGTGAGCGCGACGGCGAACCCGACCAGGGGCACCCCGCCGTAGGCGGCGAGCGCCAGGAACGGGCCCTCGGTCTGGCTCAGGCCCAGCCGGCCCCAGGGGAAGCCGCCGAACGGGAACCGCCCGCGCAGCGCCTCCTGGCCCACCCAGAGGGCCGCCGCCCACAGCGGCCACAGCGGCAGCCGCGACGTGACGGCCGTCGCCGCGCCGAGCAGGGCGACGGAGGCGGCCTGCGAGGCGGCGAGGGCCAGCCACGGCAGCGCGCCGACGAAGATGCCGGTCCACGACAGCAGCGGCACGAAGAACGTCAGACCGGCGACCAGGCCCAGCCAGGCGCCGGAGCGGGCGCGTTGCCCGTGGACGGCCAGCGCCAGGGCGGCCGGGCCCAGCGGTGCCAGCAGCGGCAGCGAGGAGCCGGGGAAGGCGAGCAGGAGCAGTCCCCCGGCGAGGGCCGCCAGCAGCGTGCGCCATGCCACCTGCCCACCCACCCAGCGCCGCCGGGACGCGGCCGCGGAGCCCGGGCCCGAGGACCCGGCGGGCCGCTCGAGGGTGCCGCTCGGCGTCGCTGACGGCACCCGCGCCTCCCGTGCACCCGTGCGGCCGGGATCCCCCGGTCGCTGGCCTGCCCCGAGCCGGTCGGACGGGGTAGCGGCCACCGGCGTCCTCGCCGGCGGCCCGCGATCCAGCATCCCATCCCGCCGGGGACCGGCGGATGCCCCGTTCCGGGTACCCCGTCCGTGCGGACCCCGCGCGCCGCCTCCGGTCGGCCGCCGGCGCCCCCGGCCTTGGACTGCAGTCACTGTAAGAAATGCGCGCTGCTGCGGTCCCCGGCTCCCGCGGGCCGTGGCACGGACCGGTCCCCGTCGTGCCCTACGCGCCCGCGCCCCCGACCGGGACGCCGTCCACCAGGAGCAGGCGGCAGGCCGGCCGGCTCCGCCCGGAGAGCACCGCCGACAGCGTCTCCGGCGTCGCCCACAGCGCCAGGTCCGCCGGTGCCCCGACGGCCAGCGGCCCCTGCGGGTGCTCCCTGCGGACGGCGTGCCAGCCGCCGTGCGTGGCCGCGTCGAAGGCGTCGAAGGGCCGCAGCCCCGATCCCGGCGTGTGGTGGTCGACCGCCGCGTGCACCCCGCCCCACGGGTCCAGTGGGGTGACCGGGGCGTCGCTGCCCAGCGCGAGGGCGACCCCGGTGTCGGCGAGGGCGGCGAACGGGTTGGCGTCCAGCGCCCGCTCCACCCCGAGCCGCTCGGCGTACATCCCGGCGTCCCCGCCCCAGGCAGCGTCGAACGCCGGCTGCACGCTGGCCACCATCCCCCAGGCGCGCAGCCGCTCCACCGCCGCCGGGGACACCATCTCGACGTGCTCGAGGCGGTGTCGGCACGCCCGCACCGCGGCCGCGCCCAGCTCGTCGACGACCATGCCGACCGCGTCGAGCACCTGGTCGACCGCGGCGTCTCCGATGACGTGGAACCCCGCCTGCACGCCGGCGCGGGTGCAGGCCCGGACGTGCTCGACCAGGGACGCCGTCTCGAAGCGCAGGTGCCCGGCGGTCTCGGGTCGGTCGCTGTAGGGACGGCTCAGCGCGGCGGTGTGCGAGCCCAGGGCGCCGTCGCAGAACAGGTCGCCCCCGGCGCCGGTCAGGCCGAGCTCGCGCACCACGTCCAGGCCGCCGCGCTCGGTCAGCTCACCCCAGTAGCCGAACACCCGCGGACCGGGCTCGGCGGCGGCGATCGCCAGCAGACCCACCAGGTCGTCGGCGCCGGAGACCTCCGGGCCGGCCATCTCGTGCAGGCTGCCGATGCCCAGGGCGGCCGCCGCCGCGCGGGTGGCCCGCTGCGCGGCGCCGCGCTGGACGGCGTCCACCGCCCCGTAGGCCTCCTGCCGGGCGGCGTGGTGGGCGTCCAGCCGCAGCTGCCCGTCCGCGGAGAACCCGGGCAGGTCGGCGATCCCCGGGATCCGGTCCAGCAGCGCGGTCGAGGCGGTGGCGGAGTGGACGTCGACCCGCGCCAGGTAGGCCGGCCGGTCGCCGACGACGGCGTCAACGTCGGCGCGGGTGAGCCCGCGCCCCTCCGGCCAGCCGGTCTCGTCCCAGCCGGTGCCCAGCAGGACGCCGCCCGGAGTGGCCTTGGCGTGGGCGCGGAGCGACGCGACGGCGTCCGCGAGGCTCAGGCTCGAGTGGAGGTCGAGGCCGGTGAGCGCCAGACCGGTCGCGGTGGCGTGCACGTGCGCGTCGACGAAGGCCGGGGTGAGCAGTGCCCCCTCCCCCGCGACCACCCCGGCGGCGGAGGGCGCGGCGGCGGCGTCCCCCAGCCAGGCGATCCGGCCGTCCTCCACCAGCACCGCCCGCCCGGCGCGGTCGCCGACCGTCACGTCGGTGACCAGCACGCGTTCGGTCACGCCCCGCCCCCTCCGTCACGCGGGCGCCGTCCGCCCCCGGGGAAGGACACCACGGCGCCCCCGGGGACGCGTCCCGGGGGTCCGGCGTCCGGTGGCCGCGGACCGCCCCCGGCGGTAGGCAGGACGGCGTGGCGGCCGACCGCGGGGACCTGCGCACCGCCCGGTTGCGGCTGCGGCCCTGGACCACCCGCCGGGACGACCTGGCGCGGCTGGTGGACCTCTACGGCCGCGACGAGGTCACCCGCTGGCTGGGCGGCACGCCGTCGGTCCCGCCGGTCGAGCTGGTCGCCCGCTGGCGCGCGGTGGCGCAGGCCGACGACCGCTTCGGCGTCTGGGCGCTCGAGCTGGACTCCGGAACGGTGGCCGGCACGGTGCTGCTCAAGCCCCTGCCCCACGGCGTGGGCGAGGTGGAGGTCGGCTGGCACCTGCACCCGGACAGCTGGGGCCGCGGCTACGCCACCGAGGCGGCGCGGGCGGTCATCGAGCGGGGCTTCCGGGCGGGCCTGCCGGAGGTGTACGCCGTCGTCCGGCCCGGCAACACCGCGTCGGTGGCGGTCTGCACCCGGCTGGGGATGACCCCGCTGGGCCGGGTGCGCCGCTGGTACGACGTCGAGCTCGACGCCTTCCGGCTCATGGCGCCTGCGGTCGTCGACTGAAAGAGGGCCCCGGCTCGGCTCGTCGGCCGCCCATCAGCGGGCGCGGCGGCGCAGCAGCCGGCGCACCCTCGCCAGAGGGCTCGTCTTGGGGCGGCGGCCCCTGACGTCGCTGTGGTCCAGGCGGACGGCCTCCTCGAGCGTCGGCGCGGTGCCGCCCAGGTGCGCCGGCTGCCACCACAGGCCGTCGGGGCCGGCCGGCGGCTGGGGGTAGGTGCGCTGCGCCTCGTCGACCAACGCCTCCATCGCCGTGCGGATGCGGGCCAGCAGCGCGCGGGTCTCCTCCCCCGGCTCCGGGCGGATCGGCTCACCGAGGACGACGGTGACCGCCACGCCGCGGGTCAGCTGGATCGGGTGGTGCTTGGTGAACAGCCGCTGGCCGCCCCAGACCGCTGCGGGGATGACCGGGACGCCGGCGTCGATCGCCATCCGCGCGGCGCCGGCCTTGAGCTCCTTGACCCGGAAGCTGCTGCTGATCGTCGCCTCGGGGAAGACGCCGACCACCTCGCCGTCCTTGAGCGCGCGGACGGCGAGGTCGAACGCGGCCGCCCCGGCCTTCCGGTCGACGGGGATGTGGTGCATCGCCCGCATGAACGGCCCGGAGAAGCCGTGGTGGAACACCGAGGCCTTGGCCATGAACCGCACCAGCCGGTGCTGCGGCAGCGCCGCCAGGCCGAGGAAGGTGAAGTCGAGGTAGCTGACGTGGTTGCTGCAGACCACCGCGCCGCCCGACGTCGGCACGTGCTCGGCGCCACGGACGTCGAAGCGGAAGCGCAACAGCCGGAACACCACCAGCGCCAGCCGGATGACGAAGCGGTACGGACGGTCGCGGGGGTCCGGGTGCGCGCCGAAGAGGTCCCGGCGGACGACGTCGCCCCAGCTGGCGGTGTACATGGCGGGACGATAACCGGCGTCCCCGGGCACCGCTGTCAGGAGTGCGTCGCCTCGACCGCCGCCCGCACCACCGCGGTGAGGTCACCGGTCTCCGCGAACACCCGCCGCTGCAGGTCCGCCCCGGTGCCGCGGTCGAGGACCGCGGCGACGCCGTCGGCGACCCGCTGCTCGTCCCCGGCAGCCGCCAGCGCGGGCCGCACGTGCTCCAGCAGCGCCGTCACGACCTCCGCGGCCGGCGCAGGGCGGCCGGTGGCGGGGTGCACGAGGTCCCCGGTCAGCCCCGAGCGGCTGGCCCGCCACGCGGCCATGCGCACCACCTCGCTGCGAACGGCGGGCGCCGGCACCCCGGCCCGCCACTCCCCCGCGGCGGTGTCGACCAGACCGCGCGCCAGGCCGGCGAGGGTGACGGCGTCCCCGGCCCGCAGCGCGACGTCGGCGACCCGCACCTCGACGGTGGGCCAGCGCTCGGACAGCCGGGCGTCGAAGTAGACCATCCCGGTGTCGACGATCGTCTCGGTCGCCAGCAGCTCCTGCACGAGCCGGTGGTAGGCGGCGGCGTCGGCGAACAGCTCGTTGGGACCTGACGACGGCCAGCGGTTCCACGCCTGGGCGCGGTAGCTGGCGTGCCCGCTGTCCCGGCCCAGCCAGAACGGCGAGTTGGCGGTCAGCGCGGTCAGCACCGGGAGCCACACGCGGATCCGGTTGAGGACGGCGACACCCTCCTCGTCGTCCTCGACGGCGACGTGGACGTGGCAGCCGCAGGTCAGCTGCTCGGCCGCGGTGAGCCCGAAGGTGTCGGCCATCTGGGTGTACCGCTCCCCCGGCGTGGTCCGCGGCTCGACGCGCACCGGGGAGCTGGCCAGCGCGGCCACCCGGGCGCCGACACCGCGGGCCGCGGCGTCCGCCCGCTCCCGCCAGTGCCGCAGGTCGGCGGCGACGTCCTCGAGGCCCGTGCAGACGCGGGTGCCGAACTCCAGCTGCTGGGCCTTGAGCTCGGGCACCAGGCGGGCGGCCGGGTCGTCGACCTCACGCGTGTCGCCGTCCTCCCGCTCGGCCCGGTCGTGCTCCTCGACCGTCTCGCCCTCGCCACGCCGGGCCGCCACCTCCAGAGCGGCCGGCCCGAGCGGCACCGGCCGACCCGAGGGGTCGACGACCAGCAGTTCCTCCTCGACACCCACCGTGCGCACGCCGATCAGCATCACCAGCCTGCCGCGGCGCCGCGCGCCGAACGGGATGAGCGGCGGAAATGTCGTTGTCGGTGCTGCGGCGCCGGAGGCGCCGATGATCTTCTTGCTTTTGAGCCTGTTCGTTAGGGATAACGGTAGAATGAGGGCATGAGCGACCGGTGGGTACCACCTCTCCCGGCGATGCCGGCTCCGCCTCCCGAGCGAGCCTGGCACCGGCTGCCCGTGCCTCGGGGCTACGAGCCCCAGTGGCGCCGGCTGGTCGACGCCGCGCTCGAGGTCGGCATGGGGCCCGACGCCCTCGTCGAGGAGGGGATGGACCCCATAGCCGCGGCGCGCGGCTGGAAGCCGGCCACCGTCGCCCTCTACAGCAAGGTCGCCCGGTACGGCGGGATCGCACTGCCGATGGTGCGGACGCCGGAGCCCGACCCGCAGACCCTGGAGCTGCGGCCACTCTCCCAGATCAGGACCGAGGACCCCGAGCACCTGCGCACCGTGGCGTGGTGCGCGCTGGCCCTGGGCTGGCCCGGGACCGTCGGGCAGTTCCGGTCGCTGCGCCGCGACCAGGTGCACCCGACGGCGCGGCGGATCGTCGTCCGCACCGAGGATGACGAGTGGTCGGTGCCGGGCGCGCTGACCGCGTGGCACGCCTGGGAGTCCTGCCGCGCCCGGTTCCCCGCCCTCGCCGACAGCCCGTGGGTGCTGCCGGCGCTGCGCCGCGGCCCGGGTCTCGCCTCGGCCGTGGGCGCCCAGCTGTCCACCCAGGCCCTGCAGGTGACCTTCGCCAAGCACGCCGTGCGGACGGCGCAGCACCTGCGGGCCACCGTCGCGCCGTCGCGTCGGGAGCAGGTCGAAGAATTGGCCCTGGCCTACCGCGACCTCTCCTACGACTCCTACCGCCGGCTCGCGCTCGCCGCCGGCGCCCCGTCGGTGTCACCGCGGGGTGCGGTGCGTGCCGCCCGGGCCACGCACCGCTCCTCGCGCTTG
>DATIMX010000121.1:0-5544 GCA_035474935.1 Geodermatophilus sp.
CCGGTGTGGTTCGGACGCCGGTCAGCCGCCGAGCCGGGCACCCAGCCAGGCCAGCAGGTCACCGGTCACCTCGTCGCGGTTGGTCTCGTTGAAGACCTCGTGCCGGGCGTCGGGGTAGACCCGCAGCTCCACCGGCAGGCCGCGGTCGCGCAGCAGGTCGGCCAGGGCGGCGACCTGGGCGGCGTCGGTCCCGCCGACCGGGTCGCGCTGCCCGGCCAGCAGCAGCACCGGCAGCCCGTCGGGCAGCCCGGCCACGCCCTCCGGGCTCGCCGCCCGGGTGACGAGGGCGAACATGCCGGCGCCATAGCGGTACGTGGGCGGGACGTCGTCACCGCAGCGCGGGTCGGCGAGGTAGGCGTCGACCTCCGCCGGGTCGCGGGTGAGCCAGTCGTAGGGCGTGCGGGCCGGCTCGAAGGGCGCGTTGAAGGCACCGAGGGCGTCCATCGGCTGCTCCCCCATGCCGCCGGCCACGGCCGCCTCCAGCTGCGGCACCGCCTCGGCCAGGTGGGGCGCGACGCCGATCGGCCCGGACAGCACCAGGCCGGCCAGGTCCGCGCCGTCCCGCTCGGCGGAGGCCAGCGCGACCGCCGAGCCGAGCGAGTGGCCGAGCAGGAAGCGAGGGACGCCGGGGTGCTCGGCAGCCAGCCGCTGCCCCAGGTCGCGGACGTCGTCGAGGACGGCGTCGCTCGTGGCCCCCTCGCCGAAGCCGCCGGGGCCGGTGGACTCCGCGGTGAGCCCGTGCCCGCGCTGGTCGAGGGCGGCCACGGCGAACGCCTGGGCGGTGAGCGCGCCGGCCAGCCGCTCGTACCGCCCGGCGTGCTCGGAGAGCCCGTGCACCAGCTGGACGGTCCCCCGCACCGCGCCGTCGGGCGTCCAGCGGCGCTCGGCCAGCCGGACGCCGTCGCGGGCGTCGATCCAGGTGACGGGGGCGGGGCTGGTCATCGGGAGGCCTCCTCGGACGGCGTCGTCGCCGGTCAGCCTGCCCGTCCACCCCCGCCCGCGCAGGTCCGGGGGCGGCCCGCCGCGGTCAGCCGACCGGACGCGAGCGGTGCGCCGCCCCGGCCCAGGGCCGGTGCGCCACGACGGCGGCGCCGGCCCGCCCGGCCAGCCGCACCGCCCGCCGGACCAGCACGAGGGCCGAGACCAGACCCACGCCGCCGGCGAGGAAGGCCACGGCGCCCGGCACGGCCTCGCCGGTGACCGCGAGCACCGCGATGGTCACCAGGGCGAGGAGGACGACCGTGGACCGCACGCCGCCTCCGGGCGGGGATGTCGGCGAGCCGCAGTTCGACAGGTCCGGGTCACAGTCGGGCGTGAGCGCGGTCACCGGCGCCTCCTCGATCGGGGACCCGCCACACCGGGACGCCGGCGTGACGTGGGTCACACGGAGGGTAGGGCGGAGGTCGCCCTCCGCTCAAGCCCGGCATCCCCCGGTCGGAGGGCTCAGGTCTCCGCGACCTCGTAGGTGTGCCCGGCGGCGCGCAAGCGCTCGACCAGCACCGGCCCGAGCGCGGTGGCCGGGGTGAGCGACCCGGCCCGGTCGGGCAGCCGGTCGCCGTCCAGCGCCAGCCCGAGGACGGTCTCGCCCAGCATGACGGCGGTGGCGGCGTAGCCGGGGTCGCCCTGTCCGGCGGCGGTGGCGCGGTAGCGGCGTCCGCTCCCGGTGGTCGCGTCGACCTCCATGCGGAACCAGCCTCGGGCCCGGGTCTGCTCGCCGGGGCCGGAGCCCGGGTCGGGCAGGACCCGGTCCAGGAGGGACCGGGTCGGGGGCAGGCTCATCGCGGCGGCGAAGCCGGCCAGCGCGGCCGTGATCGCGGTGGCCGCCGCGGCACCGGGGATCCCCCACCCGCAGCCCATCACCTCGCCGTAGCGCAGCCCGCGGCCGTACGCCCAGTCCTGCAGGGCGTTGCTGCGGCGGACGACGCGGGTGTTGAACGGGGCCATGACGAACGGCGCCGTCCACCGGCCGTCGGGGGTGCGCGACGGCGGACCGGCGTCGCGCGGCTGACGGGTGTCGGGCTCGGCGTCGCGGTCGGGGCTCAGCGCGTACGGGTCGCCGACCACCCGGCGCGCCGTGGTGTCGCGGCCCAGCTCCTCGAACTGGGCGCGGACGGAGTCGACGGTGCCACCGCTGACCCCACCACGGGCGGTGGCGACCAGCTGCACGTCGTGCAGACCGCCGGCACCGTCGGCCCGCGCCCGCTCGGCGAGCAGGAGGACGGAGAGGTCGGAGGGGATGGAGTCGTAGCCGCAGGCGTGCACGATGCGGGCGCCGGTGTCGCGGGCGACCGCGTCGGTGGCGTCGATCGCCCGGCGGACGAAGAGCACCTCGCCGGTGAGGTCGGCGTAGTGCGTGCCGGTCCGGGCGCAGGCCTCCACCACCGGCAGGCCGTGGCGGAGGTAGGGACCGACCGTGGTGGCGAGCACCCGGGTCGAGGCCGCCAGCGCGGCGAGCGAGGCGGCGTCGGTGGAGTCGGCCTCGACCAGCGGCCAGTCGCGGGCGGCCGCCGGCAGCTCGCCGCGCACCTGCTCGAGCCGGCTGCGGGACCGGCCGGCCAGCGCGATGCGCAGACCGGCCGGGGCGGCGCCGGCGAGGTAGGCGGCGAGCAGCCGGCCGACGAAGCCGGTGGCGCCGTAGACGACGAGGTCGTGCGTGCGCGCGGGATCGGACACCCGGCCATCCTCGCCCGGGTGCCCGACCGCCGCTCAGCTGGCCTTCTTGCGGGCCCGCTTCTTCGGCGCCGCCGCGGCGGCCACCGCGTCGGGGTCGAGCACCGGCACCAGGTAGCGGCCGGTGTGGCTCTCCGGGATCGTGGCGAGGAACTCCGGCGGCCCCTCGGCGACGACCGTGCCGCCGCGGAAGCCGCCCTCGGGGCCCATGTCGATCAGCCAGTCGGCGCTCTTGATGACGTCGAGGTTGTGCTCGATGACGACCACCGAGTTGCCCTTGTCGACCAGGCCCTGGAGCACGAGCAGCAGCTTGCGGATGTCCTCGAAGTGCAGCCCGGTGGTGGGCTCGTCGAGCACGTAGATGCTGCGGCCGTTGGACCGCTTCTGCAGCTCGCTGGCCAGCTTCACCCGCTGCGCCTCGCCGCCGGAGAGGGTGGTCGCCGGCTGGCCGAGCCGGACGTAGCCCAGCCCCACCTCGGTGAGGGTGCGCAGGTACCGGGAGATGGCCGGGATGGCGGCGAAGAAGTCGGCGGCCTCCTCGATGGGCATGTCGAGGACCTCGGCGACCGTCTTGCCCTTGTAGTGCACCTCGAGGGTCTCCCGGTTGAACCGGGCGCCCTTGCACACCTCGCACGGCACGTAGACGTCCGGCAGGAAGTTCATCTCGATCTTCAGCGTGCCGTCGCCGGAGCAGGCCTCGCAGCGGCCGCCCTTGACGTTGAAGGAGAAGCGCCCGGGCTGGTAGCCGCGGATCTTCGCCTCGGACGTGCTGGCGAACAGCTTGCGCACGTGGTCCCAGACGCCGGTGTAGGTCGCCGGGTTGGACCGCGGGGTGCGGCCGATGGGCGACTGGTCGACGTGCACGACCTTGTCGAGCTGGTCCAGGCCGGTGATGGTGCGGTGCCGGCCGGGCACCATCCGCGCGCGGTTCAGCTCGTTGGCGAGGGTCGTGTAGAGGATGTCGTTGACCAGGCTGGACTTGCCGGAGCCCGAGACGCCGGTGACCGCGACCAGCAGGCCCAGCGGGAAGGTGACGTCGACGCCCTTGAGGTTGTGCTCGCGGGCGCCCTTGACCACCAGCTCGCGGCCGGGCGTGGGCTGGCGGCGCACCTGCGGGACGGCGATCTCCTTGCGCCCGGAGAGGTACTGCCCGGTCAGCGACCGCTCGCTGGCCATCAGCTCCTCGACGGTGCCGCTGACGACGACCTCGCCGCCGTGCTCACCGGCGCCCGGGCCGATGTCGACCACCCAGTCGGCGGTCTTGATCGTGTCCTCGTCGTGCTCGACGACGATGAGCGTGTTGCCCATGTCGCGCAGCCGCACGAGGGTCTCGATCAGCCGGGTGTTGTCGCGCTGGTGCAGCCCGATGGAGGGCTCGTCGAGCACGTAGAGGACGCCGACCAGCCCGGAGCCGATCTGGGTGGCCAGCCGGATCCGCTGCGCCTCGCCACCGGCCAGGGTGGCGGCCGGCCGGTCCAGCGACAGGTAGTCCAGGCCGACGTCGACGAGGAAGGACAGCCGCGCCTGGATCTCCCTGAGCACGCGGTCGGCGATGGCCCGCTCCCGCTCACCCAGCTCCAGCGCGCCCAGCCACTCCGAGGCCTCGCCGATGGACAGCCCGGTGACCTCGGCGATCGAGCGGCCGCTGAGCTTGACCGCGAGGATCTCCGGCTTGAGCCGGGTGCCGTGGCACACGGGACAGGGCACGTCGCGCATGTAGCCCTCGTACTTGTCCCGCATGTACTCGCTGTCGGTGTCCTCGTGCCGCCGCTCGAGGAAGGGCAGCACGCCCTCGAACGCGGCGTAGTAGCTGCGCTCGCGGCCGTAGCGGTTCCGGTAGCGGACGTGCACCTGGTCCGGCGAGCCGTGCAGCACGGCCTTCTGCACCCTGGCCGGCAGCCGCTCCCACGGGTCGTCCATGGAGAAGCCGAGCTGCTGGGAGAGGCCGGTGAGCAGCCGGGTGAAGTACTCGTTGCTCATCGAGGTGGCCCACGGGGCGATCGCGCCCTGGGCCAGGCTCTTCTCCGGGTCGGGCACGACGAGGTCGGGGTCGACCTCCTTGCGGGTGCCGATGCCGGTGCACTCGGGGCAGGCACCGAACGGTGAGTTGAAGGAGAACGAGCGGGGCTCGAGCGCCTCGAAGGACAGCCCGTCGTCCACGCAGGCGAGGTGCTCGGAGAAGGTGCGCTCGCGGTAGGGGTCGTCCTCGGGCAGGTCCACGAAGTCGAGGACGACGAGGCCGCCGGCCAGGCCCAGCGCGGTCTCCACCGAGTCGGTGAGCCGCCGCTTCGCGCTCTCCTTGACGGTGAGCCGGTCGACGATCACCTCGATCGTGTGCTTCTCCTGCTTCTTCAGCTTCGGCGGGTCGGTCAGCTGGTGGACGACGCCGTCGACGCGGACGCGGGAGAAGCCCTGGGTCTGCAGCGAGCTGAACAGGTCGACGTACTCGCCCTTGCGGGCCCGGACGACGGGCGCGAGCACCTGGAAGCGGGTGCCCTCCTCCATGGCCAGCACCTGGTCGACGATCTGCTGCGGGGTCTGGCGCGAGATCGGCTTGCCGCAGTTGGGGCAGTGCGGCTGCCCGGCGCGGGCGTACAGCAGCCGGAGGTAGTCGTAGACCTCGGTGATCGTGCCGACGGTCGACCGCGGGTTGCGGTTGGTCGACTTCTGGTCGATCGAGACGGCCGGCGAGAGGCCCTCGATGAAGTCGACGTCGGGCTTGTCCATCTGGCCCAGGAACTGGCGGGCGTAGGCCGACAGCGACTCGACGTAGCGGCGCTGGCCCTCGGCGAAGATCGTGTCGAAGGCGAGGCTGGACTTCCCCGAGCCGGACAGCCCCGTGAAGACGATCAGCGCGTCGCGGGGCAGGTCGAG
>DATIMX010000122.1:0-18234 GCA_035474935.1 Geodermatophilus sp.
AGCACCGGCGCCACCGCGTTCGGCAGGATGTGCCGGACCAGGATCCGCCTGTGCGACGCCCCCATGGCCCGGGCCGCCGCCACGTAGTCGGAGCTCTTCACCGCGATGACCTGTGACCGCACCAGCCGCATCGCCGTCATCCAGCCGAACAGCGCCAGGGCCAGGGCGACCGCCCCTGGTCCCCGGCTGTTGATGATCGGGATGTCGGTGGCCGGCCCCACCCGCAGGAGCACCAGGGCGCCGAGGATCAGGGGCAGCGCGTAGAAGATGTCGGCGATCCGGGACAGCACCCCGTCGGTCACCCCGCCGAAGTAACCGGCGATGGCGCCCACGACGACGCCCAGGACCAGGACGACCACGACGGCGAAGACACCGATGATCAGCGAGTTGCGCGCGCCGTAGGCGACGTTGGCCAGGTAGTCGCAGCCCTGCACGTCGTAGCCGAACCAGTGGTCGGCCGAGGGCAGCGCCTTGGAGTTGGCCAGGTCGCAGGCCCGCGGGTCGGCGCCCCGGGCGAACAGCTGCGGCACGATCGCCATGAGGACGAACAGCAGGCACAGCACGGCGCCGATCCAGAACAGCGGGTTGCGCTTGAGCTCGCCCCAGGCGTCGCTCCACAGGCTGTTCTGCCGGGACTCGGTGACGTCGACCGACGGGCTGGCCAGCCCGGTGGTGGTGCCGGCCTCGACCTCGTCGTGCCGCAGGTCCAGGTGCTGCTGATCAGTCATAGCGGATCCTCGGGTCGAGGACGGCGTAGAGCACGTCGACCACCAGGTTGAAGAAGATGAAGATGAAGACCATCAGCGTCACGATGCCGACGACGACCGCACCCTCCTGGGCACGCACGGAGTCGAAGACCTCCCGCCCGATGCCGGGCAGGTTGAACACCGTCTCGGTGACGATGGCGCCGCCGAGCAGCGTGCCGATGTCGGCGCCGATGAACGTGACGACCGGGATCAGGCTGTTGCGCAGGGTGTGCCGGACGATCACCGTCCGGTTGGGCAGCCCCTTGGCCCGCGCCGTCCGGACGTAGTCGGCCCGCAGGTTCTCGGCGACGCTGGTGCGCGTCAGCCGGGCCACGTAGGCCAGGGAGCCCGCCGCCAGCACCAGGCCCGGGAGCAGGTAGCTGTAGAGCCCCTCTCGCGTCCCGGCGATGGGGAACCAGCCGAGCTTGAGGCCGAACAGCAGCTGGGCGACGAAGGCCAGCACCAGGATCGGGATCGAGACGATCAGTGTGGTCGAGACCAGCACCAGGTTGTCGAAGAAGCCGTTGCGCCGGATGCCGGCGAACACACCGGCGACCAGACCGATGACGGCCTCGAAGACGATGGCCACCAGGGCCAGCTTGACGGTGACCGGCAGGGTCCGCTCGATCGTGTCGAGGACCGGCCGGCCGCGGAAGTCGGTGCCCAGGTCCCCCCGGAACAGGGCCTTGAGGTACTCCCAGTACTGCACCCACAGCGGGTCGTTCAGGTGGAAGCGCTCACGCAGGACCTCGACGACCGCCGGCGAGACGGGGCGGTCCCCGGCGAGCGCCCGGATGGGGTCACCGGGCAGGGCGTACACCATCCCGAAGATCAGGAAGGACGCGCCGAGCAGCACGGGGATGGTGAGCAAGAGGCGGCGCGCGACGTAGCGGCCCATGTTCCCCCTCGGGTCGTCGTGCCGCCGGGCTCCGCCGGTGGCACGGGGTTCATCGTGCCCGCTGGGGGGCACACGCGCGCCGCCGGGGACGACCGTCCTGCTCGGACGGGCGCCCCCGGCGGGTGGTGCGGTCCTGCTCGGCCGTCAGCCGTTGACGGTGACCTCGGACCAGACCGGACGCTGGAACAGGTCGATCCGGACGTTGTCCACGTGGTCGGTGTGCACGCTCTGGATCTTGGTGAAGAACAGCGGGGCCATCGGCATGTCCTGGGCGATGATGTCCTCCGCCTGCTGGTAGTCGGCGATGGCCTCGTCCTCGCTGGCCGCCTGGTCGCCCTGGGCGATCAGGTCCACCACCTGCTGGTTGGAGTAGAAGCTGTAGTTCGAGCCGATCGGCGGGAACGACGACGGCGTGAACAGCGGGGTCAGGTAGCTCTCCGCGGCCGGGTAGTCGAAGCTCCAGCCGTAGCGGTACGGGCCGGTCCAGCCCTTCTGCTCACCCAGCGGCAGGTACTGGGCGAAGTCCAGGTTGCCCTGCAGCGAGAAGTCCACGCCGAGGTTCTGCCGCAGCTGGTTGCCCACGGCCTCCATCCAGGCGTCGTGACCGCCGCCGGCGTTGAACCACAGGTTGATCGGCTGGCTGCGGTCGAAGCCGGCCTCGTCGAGCAGCTGGTTGGCCCGGTCGGGGTCGAACGTGCAGAACTCGCAGGAGCCCTCGCGGTAGCCGTCGACGACCGGCGAGATGAACGAGTCGGCCGGGGTGCGGGTACCGGAGAAGATGGCGTCGGAGATGGCCTGCCGGTCGACGGCCATCGAGATGGCCTGGCGCACCCGCGGGTCGGCGAAGCGCGGCTCGTAGGTCGGGAAGCCGAGGTAGGTGATCTGCGAGACCTCGGTCTCGATGAAGCCGTCCCCGAACGCGTCGCGGGCCGACTCGATGACGTCGGGCGGGATGACGTCGACGATGTCGACGTTGCCGTCCTGGGCGTCGGTGTAGGCGGTGGCCTGGTCCGCGTACACGATGAACTCCATGCCGTCGGCCTGGGCCGCGTCCTCGCCGGCGTAGTCCTGGTACTTGGTCAGGGTGATGCCCTGGCCGGGGACGTAGTCGCTGTCGGCCTGGAACGGGCCGTTGCCGATCGGGCGGGTGCCGAAGCCCTCGGGGTCCTGGAAGAAGGCGTCGGGCAGCGGGTCGAACGAGTTGTAGCCGACGACCGCGGGGAACAGCCGGAACGGGGCACTCAGCTGCACCGTGAAGGTGCGGTCGTCGACCACCTGCAGCCCGCTCAGCGTCTGGGCGGCGCCGTCCTGCAGCTCCTGGAAGCCGGCGATGCGGGACAGGTAGGAACCGCCGTCCTGCGCGTTGGCCGGGTTGGCGGTGTAGTTCCACGCGTCGACGTAGGACTGGGCGTCGACCGGCGTCCCGTCGTGGAAGGTCCAGCCGTCCTTGAGCCTGATCGTCCAGTTCTGGTTGTCCTGCGACTCGATCGACTCGGCGACACCCGTGTACTCGACCTCGCCGTCCTGGGAGTAGCCCACGAGACCGGTCCAGAGGGCGGCGATGACCTTGGCACCCTCGCTCTCCGTGGTGTTGCCGGGGACGAGCGGGCTCTTCGGCTCGTTGATATAGGCGGTGAAGGTGCCGCCACCCTCGCCGCCACCGCCACCGCCGGAGCCGCTGTCGTCACCGCCACCACCACAGGCGGACAGGACCATCGCGCCGGACAGGCCGGTCGCGATGAGCGCAGCGAAGCGCTTGCTCAACCTCACGTGCAATGCCTCCCTCGTCCCGCTCTGCGGGGGGAACGGACTGGTTCGCCGGCAGCCGGGCGTCCGCGGACGGGCGGCCGGGGTCGTGCGGGCACACCGAGTCAACCGGTACGAGCGGGGACCCTAGGCGCGCTCCGCGAAGGGCGTCCACGACCGTCACCGACTTGTGACCTCGAGTCAGGATCCCACAGGGTGGAATCGCCCGTGCCACAGCCCGGGTCGCCTCGTTCTCGAGGACTTCCGCCCGGATGCGGGTTCCGCCGGACGTCTTCCGTCCTCACCGCCCCGGCGTGTCAGGTGCCTCGTCCGCGGGTACCCCGATGGGACCGAGGAGAGGAGTTCACATGAGCGGCATCGACAAGATGAAGAACAAGGCCGAGGAGCTCTCGGGCAAGGGCAAGGAGAGCGTCGGCGAGGCGACCGGCGACCGCGACCTGCAGGCCGAGGGCAAGGCCGACCAGGCCTCGGGCAACCTCAAGCAGGCCGGCGAGAAGGTCAAGGACGTCTTCAAGTGAGCCGTGGGTCCCGTCCGGGCACCCGCCCGGACGGGACCCGCTCCCCCGGTCACCAGCTCTCGGCGACCAGCTCCACCTCGAATCCGGCGGCGTCCTCCAGGTAGGCCGCGTAGTGCTCCGGGCCGCCCGCGTGCGGGTGCCGGTCGGCGAACAGCAGCGACCAGCCCCGCCGTCCGGCCGCGGCGACGAGCGCGTCCACCTCGGCGCCGGTCGGCACGCTGAAGGCCAGGTGGTTGAGCCCCGGTCGACGGCGGTCGTGGGTCCCCTCGACGACGTCGGGCCCGCTCTCCAGGACGACGTAGGTCTCCCCCAGCCGCCAGGACCGCCCCCGCGGCCACGACCGCTCCGGCGCCCACCCCAGCTCCTCGAGCAGCCAGCCCAGCGACGCCTCCGCGGCGGTGAGGTCGGCGACCCACAGCTCGACGTGGTGCAGCGTCCCGCGACCGGCCACGGTCAGTCCTGCCCGGGCCGGGCCAGCAGCGCGCGGACGGCGGGCAGCAGCGGCCGGTCGGCGGGGATCCAGTCCAGCGACTCGAGATCGTCGGCGCCCAGCCAGCGCAGCTCGCTGTGCTCGTGCGCGGTCACCTCGCTGCCGGGCTGCACCCGGCCCCACCACACCCGCAGCGTCGACGCGCCGGGCAGCCCGCCGGCGACCACGCCGTCGAGCACCACCTCGCCCAGGAACGCCTGGGGGACGACGGCCACGCCGAGCTCCTCGCCGATCTCGCGGACCAGCGCGGCGAGCTCCTCCTCCCCCGGCTCGACCTTGCCGCCGGGGAACTCCCAGCAGCCGTCGTAGGGCCCGCCCGACCGCTGGGCCACGAGCACCCGGTCGCCGTCCACCAGCGCGGCGCCGACCACCTGCACGACGTCGAGTGCGCGCCGGGCCGCCGCGGCCGCGTAGCCGTCGAGGTGGGCCCGCATCGCGCGGAGCACCCGCCGCCGCAGCAGCGGGTCCACCACCCGCCCGAGCGGGCGCGGCAGCGCGGTGGCCCAGTCGACCTGCTCCTCGACGAGGGTGCCGGCGCCGGTGGCGGTGAACCGGCGCGAGTGGGTGAGCCAGCGCCAGCCGCGGCCGGGTCCCACGGCGTACACGTCGCGGGTCGGACGGACCGACACGACCTCCTCCAGCGGCACCGGCCAGGGGCGACCGAGGGCGCGGGCGACGTCGAACGCCACGGTCAGCGGCGCCTCCACCAAGGTGGTGAAACGCAGCTGTGACACGGTGTCACCCTCCCAGACAGGGCAGACTGGCGGCCGTGCGCATCACCGCCCGGGTCGACTACGCCGTCCGGGCCGCCGTGGAGTTGGCCGCGGCGGCACCCGGAGCCCTGACCTGCGACCGCATCGCCGCGGCCCAGGGCATCCCCTCCCGGTTCCTCCAGTCGATCCTCGGCGACCTCCAGCACGCCCGGCTGGTCACCAGCCAGCGCGGCCGCGAGGGCGGCTACCGCCTGGCCCTGCCGCCCTCCGAGGTCTCGATCGCCCGCGTGATGCGCGTGGAGCAGGGCTTCCTCGCCGAGGTGCACGGCCAGCGTCCGGAGGACGTCGAGTACTCGGGCACCGCCGTCCCGCTGGCCTCGGTGTGGGTGGCCGCGCGGGAGGCCTACCGGCGGGTGCTGGAAGAGGTCACCCTCGCCGACGTCGTCGCCGGCAAGCTGCCGTCGCCGGTCGCCGAGCTGGCCGCGCTCGAGGAGGCGTGGCGCTCCTTCAGCGACGGGTCGACAGGCGACTGAGGGAGGCCGTGGCGCGCCACGGACCCGGCGTGGCCACGAGCAGACCGACCGCCACGAGGGTGACCAGCCCGTGGCCCACGCGTCCGGCCGTGAGCCCGTCCGTCGGGTCCACCACGTGGTTCGCCCACCCGTTGGCCACGGCGTCCGACACCAGCACCGCGACCGCCAGGACGACGCCGCTGCGCCGGCGCCCCGCCAGCAGGAGGGCGGCGAGCGGGTCGAGCACGGTCAGCGACAGGAAGTAGGTCCGCAGCCAGCCGGGCAGGTCCGGGTACGGGTCTCCGCCGGCGACGGCGAGCTGGACGACGTGGACCACGGTCCCGTACGCCAGGACCAGCACGGTGGCGACCGCGGCGGCGCGCACCGCCCGTGGCGCCGTCTCCCACCGGCCGGTCACGGGTGCAGCCTGCCAGCCGGGGGCGGGGCGGCGGAGCCGCGAGGCGCTGGGCGAGACTGGCGGCATGCCAGCTGAGCCGCGCCCGGGCGTCACCGTGTTCCTCACCGGCCTCTCCGGGGCCGGCAAGTCCACGATCGCCGACGCGCTGGTCGCCGACCTGGAGGCCGAGGGCCGGCCGGTGACGGTGCTCGACGGCGACGTCGTCCGCACCCACCTGTCCAGCGAGCTCTCCTTCTCCCGCGAGGACCGCGACCTCAACATCCGCCGGATCGGCTTCGTTGCCGGCGAAATCGTCAAGCACGGCGGCACCGTGGTCGTGGCGGCGATCGCGCCGTACGAGGCCGCGCGCGAGGAGGCCCGCGCGCTGGTCGAGCGGCACGGCCGGTTCGTGCTCGTGCACCTGTCCACGCCGCTGGAGGTCTGCGAGGGTCGCGACGTCAAGGGCCTGTACGCGCGGGCGCGCGCCGGGCAGATCACCGGGTTCACCGGTATCGACGACCCGTACGAGCCGCCGGCGCGCGCGGAGGTCGTCATCGACACCTCGGTCACCCCGCTGCCCGAGTCGGTCGCCCGCATCCGGGCGGCGATGAACGGGGCCGTCGCGCCTGTCTCCTGAGTCACACTCCTCCGGCCCTGCCGCGTGTGGGACCATGGGAGCGTGACCGGTCGCGCCCTCTTCCTCGTCGCGCGCCGTCACATCGACCTCGCGCTGGTCAGCAGCGCGGTCTGTCGCCCCGCGCGCTGACCCCGGTCCCCCGCAGCACCCGCTGCGCCTCCCGATCCGGCAGCGCCCACCCCGTCCGGTCCGGCGCCGCGACGGCCGGCGCAGAAGGAAGTGCCACCGTGACCACTCCCCGCACGAGCAACAGGCCTCAGCGTGGCCAGGGCCAGTGGGCGCTGGGCTACCGGGAGCCGCTCAACCCCAACGAGCGGATGAAGAAGGACTCCGACGGGCTCGAGGTCCGCCAGCGCATCCTCGACATCTACGCGCACACCGGCTTCGGGGGCATCGACCCGAGCGACCTGCGCGGCCGCATGCGGTGGATGGGGCTCTACACCCAGCGGGCCCAGGGCATCCCCGGCGGGAAGACCGCCGTGCTGGAGCCCGAGGAGCTCGAGGACTCCTACTTCATGATGCGGGTGCGGACCGACGGCGGGGCGCTGACCAGCGCGCAGCTGCGGACCATCGGCGGCATCAGCACCGAGTTCGGTCGCGACGTCGCCGACGTCACCGACCGGCAGAACATCCAGTACCACTGGATCCGCATCGAGGACGTCCCCGAGATCTGGCGCCGGCTCGAGGAGGTCGGCCTCACCACGACCGAGGCCTGCGGCGACACCCCGCGCGGCATGCTGAACTGCCCGCTGGCCGGCGTCCTGGAGGACGAGGTCCTCGACGCCTCCGACGTCATGGCGGAGACGGTGGCCAAGTACGTCGGCAGCCCCGAGTTCAGCAACCTGCCGCGCAAGTGGAAGACGTCGATGTCCGGCTGCGTCGACCACTGCACCGAGCCGGAGATCGACGACGTCTCCTTCGTCGGCGTGCGCAACGCCGACGGCGAGGCCGGCTACGACCTGTGGGTCGGCGGCGGGCTGTCGACCAACCCGATGTTCGCCCAGCGGGTCGGCGTCTTCGTGCGGCCCGAACAGGTGACCGACGTCTGGGCGGCCTGCACCTCGATCTTCCGCGACTACGGCTACCGCCGGCAGCGCAACCGCGCCCGCATCAAGTTCCTCATGGCCGACTGGGGTCCGGAGAAGTTCCGCCAGGTGCTGCAGGACGAGTACCTGCACGAGGCGCTCCCCGACGGGCCGGCTGCGGCTCCGCCGAAGCACGAGTCCCGCGACCACGTCGGCGTCGCCCGGCAGAAGGACGGCGCCAACGCCGTCGGCTTCGCGCTGCGCACCGGCCGGATCACCGGCAGCCTGCTCACCCGGATCGCCGACCTCGCCGACGAGTACGGGCAGGGCCGCACCCGGACGACGACCCAGCAGAAGATGGTCATCCTCGACGTGCCGGACGAGCGAGTCGAGGACCTCGTGGCGGCGCTCGCCGAGCACGACCTGCTGGTCCGCCCGAGCGCCTTCCGCCGCGGCACGATGGCCTGCACGGGCCTGGAGTTCTGCAAGCTCGCGATCGTCGAGACCAAGCAGCACGCCCAGGACCTCTACGCCGAGCTGGAGAAGCGGCTGCCGGACTTCGACGAGCCGATCGGCATCAACGTCAACGGCTGCCCGAACAGCTGCGCCCGGTTCCAGACCGCCGACATCGGCTTCAAGGGCTCGATGGTGCGCGACGACAGCGGCGAGATGGTCGAGGGCTTCCAGGTGCACCTGGGCGGCCACCTCGGCACCGAGGCCGCCTTCGGCCGCAAGTTCCGCGGCCACAAGGTGACCAAGGCCGAGACCGCCGACTACTGCGAGCGGGTGCTGCGCGGCTACCTCGAGCGCCGCGAGCCCGGCGAGCGGTTCGCCGCCTACGTGGCGCGGGCCGAGGAGTCCTGGCTGCTGTGACCGGGGACGTCTCCGAGGAGAGCGGAAGAGCGCGGCAGCTGCCCGTGTTCTTCTGCCCGTACTGCGGGGACGAGGAGCTGACCCCGCATGGGGACGGGAGCGAGTGGCACTGCGCCGCTTGCCTGCGGACCTTCACCGTCCGGCTCACCGGGACAGGAGTGCACCAGCCATGACGACCGCCGTCCGGCCCACGCCGGAGCTCGCCGCAGCGGCCGACGCCCGCTTCGAGGGGATCGCCGACCCCGTCGAGCAGGCGCTGGCCGTCCTGCGCTGGGCCGGGGAGACCTTCGGGGACGACTTCGCGGTCACCTCCTCCATGGCCGATGGGCTGCTCTCGCACCTGGCGTCGCGGGCGGTCCCCGGCGTCAACGTGGTCTTCCTCGACACCGGCTACCACTTCGCCGAGACCATCGGCACCCGCGACTGGGTCAGCGGGGTCATGCCGATCACGCTGGTCAACGTGCTGCCCGAGCAGACCGTCGCCGAGCAGGACGCCGAGTACGGCGCGCAGCTGCACGACCGCGACCCCGACCTGTGCTGCTCGCTGCGCAAGGTGCAGCCGCTGGCCAAGGCCCTCGCCGGGTACGCGGCGTGGGGCTCGGGCGTCCGCCGGGACGAGTCGCCCACCCGCGCCGGCACGAAGGTCGTCGACTGGGACGCCAAGCGCGGCATGGTGAAGGTCAACCCGCTGGCCGCCTGGACGCAGGATGACGTCGACGCCTACGTCGCCGAGCACCAGGTCCCGGTCAACCCGCTGCAGGAGATCGGCTACGCCTCGATCGGCTGCGCTCCGTGCACCCGCCCGGTGGCCCCCGGCGAGGACCCGCGCGCCGGTCGGTGGGCCGGCCGTGGCAAGACGGAGTGCGGGCTGCACCTGTAGCCCGCTCCGGCGGCAGGATGGACCCGTGCCCCGACCGCCCCGCCTCTCCCCAGACGACCTGACCGCCGCCCTCTCCGGCCTGCCGCTGTGGTCGGGGGACGGCGCGGGCATCCGCCGCAGCCTCGAGCTGCCCGGCTTCCCGGACGCCGTCGCCGCGCTCGTGCGCATCGCGTTCGTGGCCGAGCAGATGGACCACCACCCTGACGTCGACCTGCGCTGGCGCACCCTCCACCTGACGCTGGTGACCCACTCCGCGGGCGGGGTCACCGAGTTCGACCTCCAGCTCGCCCGCCGGATCGACGCACTGTTCCCCGGCTGAAACTCCCGCGATCATGGCGCCGTGGCCACCGGATCGACGGGATCCGTGGTCACGGCGCCATGATCGTCGTGAGGGTGGAGGCCGGATCAGCTGCCGACGCGGCCGCCGTCCTCGCGGGCGACCACCACCACGCTGGGCCGCGGGAACGGCCGCTCGGCCAACCGGTCGGGCCAGGTGCTCGAGGGGGTGTCCCGCGTCGAGCCGGTGGTCTCGCCCGGGTGCTGCACGGACACGAACACCGACCGTGCGTCCCGGGGGATCATCGGGCCGCTGCACTCGGCACCGATCGGCACGGTGAGGAACGCCTGGAGGTGCCCGCGCTCCGCGCCCTCGGTCGGGACGGCGAACAGCCCGTCGTTGGTGCCCCCGATGGTGCCCGCCTCCTGGTTGCGGGTCGACAGCACGGTGCCGTCGGTGGAGATCCACAGGTTGCCGGCCGGGTCGAACTCCAGGTTGTCCGGACAGGACATGGCACTGACCTGCGACTTGTCGTAGCCGGCGAAGTAGGTCCCGGGGTCCTCCGGATTGCCGGCCAGGATGAAGACCCGCCAGGCGAAGGTGTCCCCCGCGATCGAGCCGGTCTCCTCCCACTCGATGACGTGGCCGTTGCGGTTGCCTGGACGCTCCTCGTACCGGCCGTCCTCGGGGTCGAAGGCGAACGACCGGCTCACCGGGTTGGCCTCGTCGGCCCCGGGCCGCCCGTCCTGGCCGGTCCGGTTCGAGTTGTTCGTCAGGGCCGCGTAGACCCGCCCGTTGACCGGGTTGACCTGGATGTCCTCCGGCCGGTCCATCCTCGTGGCCACCAGCCCGGGGTCGACCACCACCGGGTTGGCCGGGTCGGGGAAGTCCCCGTTGGCGTCGAGCTGCTTGCCGAGGCGGTCGGCGGCCAGGCGGGTGAAGGTCAGCACCCAGGCGACGTCCTTGCCGGGGACCATCGAGCGGCCGTCCTGCACCAGCGGGACCCACCGGCCGGTGCCGTCGAACTCGCCGTCGGCGGGCAGGGTGCCGCTGCCGTCGATCTCGGCGGCCGGTGAGTCGCCGCTGAAGTGGGCGACGTAGAGGTCGCCCTCCTCGAGCAGCGTCATGTTGTGCGCCCGCGTCGCGCGGTCGTCGCCCTCCCGGTACCGCTTCCTCGACACGAACTTGTAGATGTAGTCGAAGCGCTCGTCGTCCCCGGAGTAGGCGACGACCCGGCCGTCCTCGGCGATGCGGACGTTGGCGGTCTCGTGCTTGAAGCGCCCCAGTGACGTGTGCTTGCGCGGGGTCGAGGTGGGGTCGTACGGGTCGACCTCGACGACCCAGCCGAAGCGGTTGACCTCGTTGGGCTCCTGCGCCAGGTCGAACCGCGGGTCGACGGCCTCCCACCGGCGACCGGCCGAGTCCTCGGCGCTGACGCTGTACCGGCCCAGGCGGGGCTCCCGCGGGTCCTCGGTGATGGGCGCGGACGTCCCGAAGTACTGGTTGAAGTTCTCCTCGCCGTGCAGCGTCGTGCCCCAGGGGGTGATGCCGCCGGCGCAGTTGTTGAGCGTGCCCAGGACGGTGCGGCCCTCGGGGTCGGCCGTCGTCCGCAGGTACTGCGACCCCGCGGCGGGCCCGGTGACCCGGAAGGGCGTCGAGGCGGTGATCCGCCGGTTGCGGTCGCGCTCGGGGGTCGGCAACCACACACCCGAGTCGCCCTGCCGCTGGACCTGCACCACGGAGATGCCGTGGGCCATCATCGCGACGCGCTTCTGCTCGTCGGTGGTGGGCGCCTCCTCCTCGGCGACGCCCGAGAACATGAGCTGCTCGTTGGTGTACTCGTGGTTCACGACGAGCAGCGCGCGCCGGCGCCCGAGCGGCAGGAACCCGATGAAGTCGCAGTTGTAGCCGAACTGCTTGGCCTGCGCCTCGCCGGTCTGGGCGTCGACGTCGAACTCCGGCGCCCCCTCCTCGACCGGGTCGCCCCAGCGCATCACGACGGCGGAGCGGTACCCGGCCGGGATGACGAGCTCGTCGAGGAAGTTCTGCTCGACCGGCTCGAAGGTGAGGGCACCGTCCCCGGTCGCCCCCCGGCGTCCGGGCGCGGCCGCCGCCGGCTCCGAGAACAGCGGGCCCGCGGCCACCACGAGCGCCCCGGCGCCGGCCGCCTTGAGCAGGGCGCGCCGGCTGAGGGCCGTCTGGACGACGGACTCGAACGTCGGGTTGTCCGTCCGGTTCGGCACGGCCGCGTCGCAGGCGTTGCCGCACTTGTAGTAGCAGGTCGTGTGGCTGCGACTGCCGTGACGGACCGAGGTGAGCAGGGGCAGGAAGAGGCGGCGGCGGGAGTTGGGGATCTCCGTCATCGGGACCTCGGCTCTGGGAGACGTCGGTGCCCGGACGCTAGTGGGGCGGACCGACGCCCGCATGACGCCCGGGCACGGGTCCGGTGGAGCCGCCGGCCACCTGCCGTTCACCCCGCTGGGGTACGGCGCGGGGCGAGCCGGCGCCGGGTGCGCGCGGCGACGAGGAGCAGCACCCCCCAGAGCAGGAACCAGGGGTCCCAGAGGAGGACGTGCCAGCGCAGCGCGGTCGGGTCGGCCGGCTCGCCGAGGACGCCGGTCAGCGCCACGGCCCCGACGGCGACGAGCGCCCCGCCGTAGAGGGTGAGCACCCCGCCGGTCAGCATCGCCGTCGTCCCGACCACCCGCTGGAGCCGGTGCCCGGCCGGGGGGTGGGCCAGCGCCAGGACCAGGACCGCGACCGCGAGCTTCCCGAGCACGACGAGGGCGAGCCCGGCCGTCACCGCGGCCCCGCCCTGCCGGCCCTCCTCCTCGACGACGCCGCCCACGGTCGACAGCAGCCAGGTGCCTCCGGTGAGCCAGTAGGCGCTCACCGCGGCCGACAGCGTCGCCAGCACGGCCGCCCCGTACGCCGACCAGGCCGGCAGCCTGCTGCGGTCGGTCACTCGGACAGCGGTAGCACGAGCAGCCGCAGCAGCCGGTCGGCCTCGGCGTCCGGGTCGTCGGTCAGCCCGGTGTGCACCGGCCCGGCCTGGACGACGGTGCTGCGCGGTGCGGTGAGCCAGCGGAACCGCGAGCCCAGCGCCTCCCGCCCGGCGGCGCCCGAGGCGGGGTCGGCGGCGCAGACGTCGGCGGCGGCCTGGAGTGCGCGGCGGATGGCCTCGGCGTCGGCCGTGGGGTCCAGGGCGCGCAGCCGGTCGGTGTCCAGGTGCACCCGGGAGCCGAGGTAGTCGCGCTGCCGGCAGTACACGAGGACGCCGGCGTTCAGCGACTCCCCGCGCTCCACCCGCGGCACCACCCGCAGGACGGCGTACTCGAAGGTCTCGCGGCTCACCGCTGACTCATCCCTGCCGGCGGTGGCGGGCCCAGCCACGACGGCCGGTTCTCCCCCCGCGGTGCCCTGCGGCGCGACCCGCCCGCGGCCGCGGTGGCCACCAGCGGCGGCAGCCAGGCACCGCGGGCGGCCAGCCGGGCCAGCACCTGGTCGACGTAGCGGGTGCGCACCGCGTCCGGGCCGTCGTCCGGGGACGGGCCCTCCAGCCAGTCGTCCGGTACCTGCGCCAGCACCGTCTCCAGCAGCGGCCGGGTGACCCGGGGCGCGAGCGCGGCGTCGGCGGCGCGGACGTCGGGCGAGCACTCGACCAGCGCGTGCTGCGCGGCGTCGTACGGGCGGGCCACCGCGGCGGCCGCGCCGGGCCAGTTGTGGTGGAAGGTCAGGGCGGCCCCGTGGTCGATCAGCTGCAGCCGGCCGTGCCAGAAGAGCATGTTGGGGTTGCGCCAGGAGCGGTCGACATTGCCGACCAGCGCGTCGAACCAGAGGACCCGGCCGGCCAGCTCCGGGTCGACGCCGTCGGCACCGGCCTCGAAGTCCAACGCCCCGGGCAGGTAGTCCAGGCCCAGGTTGACCCCGGCCGAGCGCTGCAGCAGCTCCTGCACCTCGACGTCGGGCTCCCCCACCGCCAGCTCGGGCGCCACGTCGACGGTCACCAGCGCCGGCACCGGCAGCGACAGCGCCCGGGCCAGCTCGCCGCAGACCACCTCGGCGACGAGCACCTTCACGCCCTGCCCGGCGGCCCGCCACTTGACGACGTAGGTGCCCAGGTCGTCGGCCTCCATGAGCCCCGGCAGCGAGCCACCCTCGCGCAGCGGGGTGACGTAGCGGGTGGCGGTGACGGCGGGCAGCACAGTGGCCGCGACCCTACCGGCGGGCAGACCGCGGTCCGCGGTGTCGCCGGGGACACTGCGGACGTGGGCCTCCTCCGTGCGACCGACCCTGCCGACCTGACCGACGTCCCGTTCACCTACCCGGAGGTGGGCGGGACGCGGGAGCCGGCGCTGCCGGCCGGCTACGACACCGTCGAGCGCTCGGTGGTCGTCGGCTCGGGGACGGCGGCCTTCGAGCGGGCCGCGGCGGCGGTGTTCGACTGGCGCATGCAGCGCGGCGTCGGCCTGCGGGTGCGGGCCACCGGGCCGGCGGGCCAGCCGGGCACCGTCGTCGTCCTCACGGCGGGGCTGCCGCGGCTGGGCTACGACATCCCCTGCCGCGTGGTGTGGGCGCAGACGACCGGCGACGAGCGCGGCTTCGCCTACGGCACGCTGCCCGGCCACCCGGAGAGCGGCGAGGAGGCGTTCCTCGTGCGGCTCGAGCCCGGCGGGGACGTCGTCTTCACGCTGCGCGTGTTCGCCCGGCTGGCCTCGCCGCTGGCCCGCCTCGGCGGGCCGGTCAGCACGCTGGTCCAGCGGCTGGCCACCGAGCGGTACCTGACCGCGGTCCGCCGGGCGGCCGCCGGGCGATGAGTCCGCGTCCCGTCCCCGGTCGAACGACCAGGGACCGGGACCGAGGAGGCGACGTGGGGCTGGCAGAGGACGTCGAGGCGGCGGTGGCCGGTGCGGTGGCCGCCGGGGAGGTGCCGGGCGCGGCCTGGTGGGTGGCCCGCGGGGGCGAGGTCGCCCGCGGTGCGGCGGGGACGCACACGCCGGGCGCGGACGACCCGGTCCGGCCGGACACCGTCTTCCGCATCGCCTCGACCACCAAGCCCGTGGTGGCCGCCGCCGCACTGTCCCTGGTCGACGACGGCACGCTGGCGCTCGACGAGCCGGTGGACGCCCACCTCCCCGAGCTGGCCGACCGGGTGGTGCTCGCCGATCCGGCCGACGCCCTCGCGGGGACGGTGCCGGCCCGCCGGGCGATCACCGTGCGCGACGTCCTGACGTTCCGGCTGGGCCTCGGCCTGGACTTCACCGTCCCCTGGCCGTCGCCGACGGTGGCCGCGCTGGCCGACGCCGGCCTGCCGGCCGGCCCACCGGCCCCGCAGGCCGCGCCGGGCCCGGACGAGTGGCTGCGCCGGCTGGCCACCGTTCCGCTGGCGTACCAGCCTGGTGAGCGGTGGCTGTACCACGTCGGGGCGAGCGTCCTGGGCGTCCTCGTGGCGCGGGCCGCCGGCCGACCGCTGCCCGAGGTGCTGCGCGAGCGCGTGCTGGACTCCCTCGGCATGCGCGACACCGGTTTCGCCGTGCCCGGGCACGCCCGCGACCGGTTCGGGCCGCACTGGACCCCACCCGTCGAGGACGGCAGCCGGGAGGTCTACGACCCGCCGGACGGTCAGTGGGCGCGTCCCCCCGCCTTCGCCGACGGCGGCGACGGGCTGGTCTCCACCGTCGACGACCTGGCCGCGTTCGCCGGGATGCTGGCCGCCGGAGGTCGCACGCCGTCCGGCGGACAGGTGCTCGACGAGGACACGGTGCGGGCGATGACGACCGACCAGGTCGGCCCGGTGGACGACGAGGGCGGCGGCTGGGGGCTGGGGATCGGCGTCCGCCGCACCGACGAGCCGGGCGGCCGCTCCGCCGGCTCGTACGGCTGGGACGGCGGCCTGGGCAGCTCCTGGTGGACCGATCCGGCGACCGGGACCAGCGCGGTCCTGCTCACCAACCAGATGTGGTCCTCACCGGAGCCGCCGGGGGTGTTCCGCGCCTTCCGGGCGGTCGCCTTCGCGACCTAGACGTCGCGGCGCTCGACCAGCGCGCCCCCGAGACCGACCGCGCCGGCCGTCGAGCTCGATCACCCCGGACAGCATGGCGAGCACCGTGCGTCCCGCGCGGGAGGCTCGGCGGGACGGCGTCCTCAGGAGCCGGCGGCGGACCGCTCGCGCTGGATGAGCTCCTTGCTGCGCACCAGCCGCAGGAACGTGACGACGACCAGCCCGCCGACGACGTTCAGCAGCGTCGTGTACCAGAACCAGGCCAGCCAGTCGCCGTAGCCGTACGGGGCGCCGTGGTGGATGGCCCCGAAGACGATCAGCGAGTCCAGGATCGAGTGGAACAGCACCAGGCCGGCGAGCAGGAACGCCCCGGCCACCGCCGCGGCGAGCTTGCCGGCCTCGGAGTCGGCGCCGTGCTGCATGCGGGTCATCAGCGTGATGAAGGCGCCGGCGAGCAGCGCCAGCGAGACGGCCTCGAGGTCCAGCGGCGCCTCGACGAAGGTCCGGCCCGACTCGACCGCGGTCGCGCCGAGTTCCGGGAGGCCGTGGACGACCAGCCACATGACCAGCCAGCCACCGACGAGGTTCGCGACCAGCGTCCCGGCCCACAGCTTGAGCAGCTGCCCGGTGCTCGCCCGGCCGGCGACCACCGCGGTCACCGGCACGAGGAAACCCTCGGTGAACAGCTCGCTCTTGGCCAGCATCAGCGCGATGAAGCCGATGCTGAACGCCAGCCCGGCCAGCAGGTGACTGCCGGTCGCGGCGTAGACGGCCAGCAGCGCGACGACGCCGGTGGCCACCTCGAGCCCGCCGGCCAGACCGGTCGTGAGCACCTCCCGCCAGCTGCGGTGCAGCCGCTGCGCGCCCTCGTCGACGATCCGGTCGAAGGCCTGGACCACCTCGTCCTCGACCGGGGCGTCGGTCTCGCCCAGCTCCTCGCGTGCGGTCTGCGCCACGGCAGGCCTCCTCTCGGGCGGTCCGCCGGCTCCCGGGTCCGGGGCGGAGGCGCGACCGGACGGGGGCTACCCGGGCTCCCCGCGGCCGCACACGTCGGCGTCGCTCAGGCCGGCCGGGCCACGGCGGGCGCGTCGTCCACGAACGGGATCTTGGTGACGTACTGCTGGTAGAGCTTCACGCCGTCCTCGACGGAGAGGGTGCCGAACTCCAGCAGTGTGGCGAGTCCCTCCAGCTCGGCGTCGGCCGCCTCGACCGCGCCGAGTTCCGCGACGGGGTCGTGCGACCTGGTGATGGTGGTCAGGACCGTGGCGCCGACCGAGACCAGCAGCGCCAGGAAGCAGAGCGTCCGCCACACCCACGAGCTGCTGTCGAGGCCGAGCACGTTCTGGACCGCCTCGGCGAACGGCACCCCGCCGAGCGCGGGCCCGGCGGTGAAGACCGCCGACAGGGACGTGAGCACCAGCGTCACGGTGCTCCACCGCCGAGCGCGGGGGCGCCGCTGGCGCAGGTATGCCTCGACCCCCGCCCGGCGCGCGTTCACCCGCCTCAGCAGGTCCTGCCGGCGATCGGTCTGGTCGGCCATGCCAGTCCCCCCGACGCGCAGCACAGGAAACACGCAGGGTAGCGGCGGTCCCGGCTCGACAGGGTCCTCGACGACGGCCTCGACGCGGCGCGAGCCGTCCGTGACGGGGAGGATCGGACCCGTGACCACGCGACGACAGGCGACCCTGCACGTGTGGGGCGTGCCCGGTCGGTCGGTGCCGGCCGCGCTGCTGCGGATGGCGACCGACCGGCGTCCGCTGCGCCGCAGCCCCGGGCTGCGGTTCGCGAAGCTGCTGGGCACCGGCAGCGGCCGGAGCTTCACCGTGCGCGACGCCGACCCCCGCCGCTGGGCCCTGCTCGCGGTGTGGGACGACGAGCGCGCGGCCGCCGCCTTCGAGACCGGCGCCGTCGTCGCCCGGTGGCAGCGGATCGCCGACGAGCAGTGGAGCGCCCGGATGCGGCCGCTGGCCGCCCGCGGCCGCTGGTCGCGGCAGGAGCCCTTCGGGAAGCCCTGGCCGCAGCGGTGGGACGGCCCGGTCGCCGCGGTCACCCGCGCCCGGCTCACCCCGCGCAAAGCGCTCACGTTCTGGCGCGCCGTCCCGCCGGTCTCGGCCGACCTGCACGAGAGCCCGGGGCTGCGCATGGCCCTGGGCATCGGGGAGGCACCGCTCGGCCTGCAGGGCACCTTCAGCGTCTGGGACTCCGCCTCGGCGCTGAACTCCTTCGCCTACGACCGCGCCCCGCACGCCGCCGTCGTCACCCGCACCGCGCAGGAGGGCTGGTACGCCGAGGAGCTGTTCGCCCGGCTCGCGCTGCTCTCGGCGGAGGGAACGCTGGGCGGCCGCGACCCGCTGGCCTGACGCCCGTCGCGGTGGTGCGCTGATCCCCCGAACTTCGACCGCTGCCCACTCCTGCGGGCCGCGGTCGAGCCTCCGCGACGACCGGTGGCGGGGGGATCGGTCCGCGGTGGGTGCAACACCCCCTCCGGATCTCCACCCCT
>DATIMX010000123.1:0-6517 GCA_035474935.1 Geodermatophilus sp.
CATCCCTGTTCCCCTTCCGTCCAGCAGCCGGTGATGTCCCCGATGGTGGTGCCGCTCGTGTCCGCGGGGAGCTTCTGCGGTTGGGACCGTGGGTAGCGGCCGTCGGAGACCTGCCAGTCGTCGTGGGCCTCGACCAGGTCCACTCCGACGCAGTGGTCCACTCCGGGACATCACCCACGGTCGTGGTGGAACGTCAGGGTGGGGTCGGCCTCAGCGCGGTGACTGCGGCCGGGAACACATCTCGCACCAGTCGATAGGCGGCATCACCAGGGCAAGTGGTGAGGGACATGTCGCGATGTCCGGCGATCGTCGTGGTCCTCACCGTGGTACCGGCCGGCCAACGGTTGGACCCGCGGGACACGAAGGTCGTCGTGGCACCCGGCGCGGTGTCGATGGCGTAGGTGTCCGCAAGTGCTGCCAGCAGGGCCGTCATGGAGAGCTGAGCTGCCGGAGTCGGAGCCTCGACCTGGTGGTCGCCGATGAAACAGCACAACTGGGCGAACCCCTGGCTGCCACCGGTCGCGTCGACCATCACTGGACCGGTCAAGCTGCCGGTGCGGCCCTCCCACACCGTGCCATACCGATCGACGAAGAAGTTGTAGGCGACGTCCGGCCACCTCCTGTCCGGGCCCGTGTGGAACCGGTAGAAGCCGCGGAGCAGACCTGGCACATCGCCGGGGTCGTAGTCGTTCGCGGAGGCAGTGTGGTGGACGAGCAGGAAGCGGGTGTCGCCCGGTCGCTCCTGTCGCAGCGGACCTGTGGGAGTCAGGCCCCCAGCCCAGTTGGCTCGCGGACGCACGTCGACCCCCCTGAAGGGGGTTCGGGCCTGGGCCATCTCAGGCCTCACTGCGATGAGCGGGATCGCCAGAGCTGTCGCGGACAAGCCGGCGAGGAAGGTACGCCGACTCAGAGCCTGCGGCAGCGCAGCGCCGGCATCTCCAGGCACCAGTACGCCGTGACGCTGACCCGACAGCTTCACCGGTGCTCACCGGGCGTTGCGTTGGCGAGCACCTGGACCTCGCCACCACTCCTCACACGGCCACGCACGGCGCGGGCGACGGCGTGGGAAGGGCAGGGTCCGAGGGTGACGGTGCAGGACGTGCTGCCCGTCCGGGAGAAACCGGTGTAGCGCCTCGCCGGTGCTCCCGAGCGTCTCGTTCCCCTCCGCCCGAGTCGCCACCGTTGCATGCATTCCTGTCCCGCCCCTTCCTCTGCCATGAGGTGGGCCGACGACTGCGGCATCGGTGTACCCACTCCTCCAGGCTCGAACCCGTGCGGAGCGACCGCGCGCCGCCGCTCTGTGGCCTGGACCGTCGCAGGTGCGCGGCCATGGCGCCGCGCGCCAACCGCGCCGGCGTACGTCCGCGACGACTCGACGACGGCGCCGCTCGCCGTCCCTTCCGGCCAGCACCTGCGGCACGGTGCTGGAGTCCGCGGTGGGGATCCAGCGGGACGCCGCACCTCCGAGGCACCCTCGCCCGGAAGCCGGCCCGCTGGCCTCCGTCTGTCCTGCCCTTCGTCGGTCCTGGATCGGATCCGGGAGGTCGCAGCCGCTTGCCTGCGGCCCGGTTCCCACGATGTGCTGAACGCCCGGGCACCAGGGAGCGGACGATGACGACGCGCGTGGACGAGGCTCCCCGGACATCCGGCCGGTCGATGGCAGCCCTGACGGAGACGCACCCAGCGCTGCCGGCGGCGTGCGGCGATGGTCCGGGGGACGGCACCGGGCGTGGATCGGGAAGCGCTTCGCCAGCCGCGTCGGCGCCGCCGTCCACCGGCACGACCCCGACCCCCGAGCCGACGACCACCGACCCGCCGGGCGTCCCGGCTCACCTCCGTGGCAAGGACGTCACCGAGATCCCGACCGGCGACCGCGTCGTCGCGCTCACGTTCGATGCGGGTGCCAACTCGGCGGGGCTGCCGAGCATCCTCGGGACCCTCGCCGTCCAGCAGGTGCCGGCGAGCTTCTTCCTGACCGGGCAGTGGGTCGACGACAACCCGAACGGCGTCGCGGTGATCCACGCGGACGGTCACCGCCTGGGCAACCACTCGATGACCCATCCCCACCTCCCCGCGCTGTCGGACCAGGCGATCCGAGACGAGGTGCAGGGCGCGGAGCAGCGGATCCTCGCCGCGGGAGCTGATCCTCGGCCACTGTTCCGCTTCCCGTTGGGGGACCGGGACGAGCGGACCATCGCGGCGGTCAACGACCTCGGGTACGTCGCGGTGCGGTGGACGGTGGACACGCTGGGATGGAAGGGCACGAGCGGCGGGATGAGCGCGCAGGAGGTGACGGACCGAGCGGTGAACGCGCTTCGACCCGGAGAGATCGTGCTGATGCACCTGGGGTCGAATCCGGAGGACGGCACGACTCTGGATGCCGACGCGCTGCCCGGCATGATCGAGCGGATGCGCGCGGCCGGCTACGCCTTCGTGACCCTGGACGCGTTGCTCTCCACGGAGGATCGCCGTCGTCTCGCGGCCGGGTGAGTCAGCGGCTCCAGGGGGGACGTGATGCTGTGCGCGTCTCGGCCCCACGGCGGCTCGGATGCGGGTGATCGGGTGGGCTGAACGGGGAGCCGCACCCGGCCCGGCGCCACCGCCGGGCCGGGCGAATGCTCAGCCGACCTGGATGCAGATCTTGCCGCGGGTCCCGGACCGGAAGTCCTCGAACGCACGGGAGACGTCGGCCAGGGAGTAGGTGACGGTGACCGGCACGCGGATGCGGCCGCCGGCGGCGTCGGCAGCGAGCCGGCCGAGGGTGTCCGCGGAGGGGTTGGCCATGACGAACGTCGCAGCGGGGTTCTGGTCGGCGCCGTAGCCCATGGTCGAGCCCATCTTCCCGCCGGGCGCCAACAGCCCGGCGAGCTCGGCGCCGTCGCCGGCCAGGTGCACGATGGCGTCGACGCCGTCCGGGGCGATCGCCCGGACCTGCGCGGGGACGTCGCCGGTGTAGTCGACGGTGTGATGCGCCCCGAGCCCGGTGACGAAGTCGGCCTCCTCGACCGGCCGGGCGGTGGCGATGACGGTGGCGCCCGCCGCGGCGGCGTACTGGACGGCCAGCGCGCCCACCCGTCGCCCCGCGCAGGCCGTTGCGTCGGTCGGGTCGCCATCGCGGACCGGAGAACCGCGCTCACGCGGAGCCGACGGACCTCGCCAGCGTCGCGGTCACCCGGCGTCGATCAGGATCCCGGCGAAGAAGTCGACCAGCGCCTCGTGCGCATCCAGTGGGAGGACGTGGGCGACGTACTGGTCCGGGCGGACGACCACGAGGCAACCCCGGTCCCGGTCCACGCCCCTGAGGTCGAAGACGTCGCCGCGCCCGGGGTCGGGGCAGAACGCCTTCTCGTAGTCGACGAGGCCGAGGCGACCCTTCCGGGGCAGCAGGACCGGCGGCAGCGCGTCGACGCCCACGTCCCGGTGCCCCTGCTGGAAGACGGCGCGGACGTCGATCACCGAGTCCGGATCGGCGCCCTTCGGGGTGGACCGAGCGATCGGGGACGCGTCCGACGCCAGGAACTCGCACAGCGCCCGTACGCGGGAGTCCGGGCTCGTCGGTTCCGCCCGGTCGGCGAAGGCGTAGAGCCGCCAGGCCCCGTCGGCCCGGGCGACGTGGCCGAGGTGCACCGGCCTGGCGTCGGCCAGCCGGATGACCGGGGCGGAGTGGAAGCGCATCCCGACCGGAAAGCCCGCCGCGAGGTCCTGGGAGGAGGCCTCCGCGGTGATCATCGACGGGGCGTACCGGGTCGCGACCCCCGCGGTGAACCGGCCCTGGGCGACGAAGTACCGGTGGAACTCCTCCGGGTCGACCCCCTCACCCTCGACGTCCCCGGACTCCTTCGGGCGGGCGCTGAACATCCGGGCGAACTCGCGGTCGAAGTCGATCAGCTCCTGGGCGATCGCCTGGCGTTCCGCGGAGTAGGTGTGCAGGAGTTCCGGCCGGGCCGTCCCCCTGAGGACGGCGCCGAGCTTCCAGCCGAGGTTCCAGGTGTCGGCCATGGACACGTTCATGCCCTGACCCGCCTTGGCGCTGTGGGTGTGGCAGGCGTCCCCGGCGATGAACACCCGGGGGAGCCGGCCCGGCACCTCCTCCGCCGGCACGTCGTCGAACTTGTCGCACAGCCGCTGGCCGATCTCGTACACCGACCACCACCCGACGTCCCGCACGTCGAGCGTGTAGGGGTGCAGGATCCGGTTCGCCACCGCGGCCAGCTTCTCCGGGGTGACGGTCCGGCGGTCGGGCACCTCCTCGTCGCCGACCTGGTCCAGCTCGATGTAGAAGCGGACCATGTACCCGCCCTCGCGCGGGATGATCAGGATGTTCCCCTGGTCGGCGGAGTGGATCGTGCACTTGAGCCGGATGTCGGGGAAGTCGGTGACCGCGAAGGCGTCCATGACCCCCCAGGACTGGTTCATCGGGTCGCCGACCAGCTCGCGGCCGATCGCCGACCGGGTGCGGCTGCGCGCACCCTCGCAGCCGACGACGTACCGCGCCCGGATCGTCGAGGTCTGCCCGGTCTCCTCGCCGCCCGACACGTGCTGCACGGTCACCGTCACCGGGTACTCCGACGAGCCGTCGGTGTCGATGCGGACGTCGCTGGCCTGCAGGCCGTAGTGCGGGGTCGATCGGCTGGCCGACCGCTCCATGTGCTCCAGGAGGTAGGTGAGCATGCGGGCCTGGTTGACGATGACGTGCGGCATCTCCGACAGGCCCTCCTCGACGTCCTGGACCCGGCCGGTGCGCCGGATCCGGGTCCGGTCGTCGGGGTCCGGCTGCCAGAAGGCGACCTCGTTGACCCAGTAGCCCTCGTCGACGAGGCGACCCGCCAGCCCGAACGCCTCGAACATCTCGACCGTGCGGCAGGCGACCCCGTCGGCCTGGCCGACCTCGAGCGGGCCCTCCCTGCGGTCGATGACGGCGGTCCTGATCTCCGGGAACGCGGCCATCTGGGCGGCCAGGACGAGCCCTGCCGGTCCGCACCCGATGATCAGGACGTCGACCTCCTCCGGGAGGCCGTCCGGCCGTTCGGCGACCGACGGGTGCGGCTGCTCGACCAGCGGGTCGCCGGGCTCGTAGCCGTCCAGGTAGAACTGCATCGTCTCGGCCCTCTCCGTCGTTCGCCGTGTGGCCCCACGCCCTGACCCGGTGGGATCCGCACCTGGACGGTCCCCTCCGTGCTGCAGCCTGGAATAGGCTTTTCTGCTGTGAAGAACCGGCCGCCGTATGCGATCGCCTCGGTCGACTCGGCCCTGCTCCTCGCGACCCTGCTCCAGCACGAGGGCCCGATGCGTGTGACGGACGCCGCTGAGCGCCTCGGGGTCTCCGCTTCGACGGCGCACCGCCTGCTCGGGATGCTCGTCTACCGGGACTTCGCCGAGCAGTTGCCCGACCGGCGCTACGGCCCGGGGCGGATCCTGCAGCCCAACCCGCTTCCGCAGGCGCCGGTTGCGCGGCTGCGGGAGCTGGCCCTGCCCCACCTGCAGCGGTTGGTCGACGAGCTCGGGGAGACGACCAACCTGATGGTCCTGACCGGCCCGGACGTGCGCTTCGTCGCCACCGTCGAGTGCGAGCACGTCCTCCGGGTGGGGGACCGGACCGGCCGGTCGCTGCCGGCCCACCTGACCTCCGGGGGCAAGGCCCTCCTCGCCGCCCTGGCCCCCGACGACCTCGACGTCGCACTCGGGCAGCACGACGACGAGACGGCGGCCCGGCTGCGCCGGGAACTGCCCACCATCCGGCGTCAGGGGTTCGCCGTCAACGACCAGGACACCGAGGCCGGGCTCACCGCGGTCGGGGTCGCGATCCCGGACGGTGGGGGTGCCGTGGCGAGCGCGATCTCGGTGTCCATGCCCACCGTCCGCTACTCGGGGGACCGGCTGCGGGCGTGGTCGGTGGCGCTGTCGGCGGCTGCAGCGGCGATCGCAGCCGACCTCGACGCGGCCTGACCGGTCCTGGGTGGAGCCGCTGCTGCGGCGTCCTCGTCGAGGTGTTGGGCCCAGGATCTCGGGTGCCGCAGCGAACGCCCCAGCTGGCCCCGTCTCAGGGACGCCGGACGGCTCTCACCATCGACCCGGTCAGGATGCCGGCCGCGGCGGCCGCGGCAGCCGCGATGGCGGAGCGGAGCAGACGGTGCCTGCGGCTCATGGACGCCTCCTGGCGCAGCGGTGTCCCACATCCCTACCCCGGGAGCCGACCGCTTCACCGCCGCCGCGCATGGCCCGGCGGATCCGCGAGGGAGGCACCCGGCTCCCCGGCCGGCGTGAGCCACGGGCACGTCGCAGCGGCCGTCCGGGCTGACACCCGGGCGGCCGCTGTGCGTGGAGGGGGAGCCGGATCCGTCAGCCGGCCCCGGGGCGGGGCGTCCCCGCTCCTGCTCACCCGAGGTCCTTCACCGCGACGACCGGACACGGCGCGTCGAGGATGAGCCGCTGCGCGATGCTCCCCACGAGGAGCTTCATCGTGGGGGAGCGCCGCCGGACCGGGACGACGACGAGGTCGGCGCCGACCGCGGTGGCC
>DATIMX010000124.1:0-5629 GCA_035474935.1 Geodermatophilus sp.
GCCGAGGGCGGTGCGACGTGGCTGGCGTGCATCGCCGTGATGGTCGTGCTCTCCACCGGGTGGCGGCTGACCCTCGGTCAGGGGCCACTGGAGAGACTGCTGTCCACCACCTCGCGCCGGGCGGCAGCGCTGGCGGTCCGGCACCTGGCACCCCGGTCGCAGCCGTCGTCCTAGTCCGCTCACGACCGGCGGAGCGCGCCACCACGACACCCGTCCCCTGCGCATCCGCCGTGTCGGCAGCGGCGGGCAGCAGCAGGGTGAACACCGGGGGTGCCGTGCGGGAGAGCGTCAGCCGTCCCTGCTCGGCCTCGGCGCGGCGGCGGGCCAGGGCCAGGCCGATGCCGTGCCCGTCGCGCCGGTCGGCCCGCAGGGCGAAGACGGTGCCCTGGGGGTCCTGCACGCCCGGGCCCTCCCGCCCCACGGGCCGAGGCCCCGAACGGGCGGCTGACCGGGGCCTCCTCCGTGGCCGCGGTGGGTGTTGGGGGCGGCCTCGCCGCCCGCGGTTCTGGAGCGGCGAGGCCTCACCGTCGGAGTTCCCCGGGAAACGCCGGCGGCTGATCAGGAGTGTCACGGGGCAACTGGTCCGGGGCGACCGGGACCGGACCGCCGGCGGTCGCCTCGCGGTGTCACGGCGGGGAGTTCACCGGTGTGCAGGAGGTGCTCGGCGATGTCCTGCACCTTCCGGTTGGCGCTCATCGACGCCTGGGCCAACAGCTGGAACGCCTGGTCCGGGCTGACCTTGTAGCGCTCCATGAGCACGCCCTTGGCCTGGTCGATCGCCGCGCGCGACTCCAGCGCGGCCTGCAGGTCGTCCGCCGTGCGGCGAGCGCTCCGGTAGACGTACAGGTTGCCGGCCGCCACCGCCGCGTACGGGCCGAACCTGGTGGCCGTCGCCCGGCTGTCCTCGTCGAACGCGTCGGCCTGGCGGGCGTAGATGTTCAGCGCCCCGGTGACGTGCTCGTCCTCGTCGATGGCGAGCGGGATCGAGAGGGAGCTGAGGTTGCCGTGCTCGACGGCCTGCTGCACGTAGTCGCGCCACCGGGTCTCGGTGCGGGTGTCGGTGATCTCGATGCGCTCACCGGTGCGCGCGGCGTGCAGACACGGCCCGTGACCGCGGTCGTACTGGGACTCGTCGAGCGCGAGAGCCATCCGGCCCGTGGTCGCGACGGTGGCGGGACGGTCCTCGACCAGCAGCGTCACCGACGCCTCGGGATTGCCGGGCATCACCGTCTCGGCCAGGTCGGCCACCGTCTGCAGCAGGTCCTCCATCGACAGCTCGCGAAGCGACAGTCGGCCCAGGTGCTCCAGCGCCTCTGCGGCGTTCGCCGGCTGCTCGTCCTGGTCCCTGACCACGGCACGGCCTCCGGTCTGCTGCACACCGGGGGTGGGTGACCTCGGCCGCGGAACCCCGATCCGGGGTCCCGTGCTCGCTGCACGCCGCTGCTGGACGTGCGCCGGCGCCGGACTTCCGCGCCTGACTCGAGGCTACGCGCGTCGGGGGTGCGTGGGGCACCCGGCGTCCGGGCGTGCACCGGCCTGACGAATCGTCGGGCGTGCACCGGCTCGGGGGTGGCGGACGGCGCACCACCCGTCCCGGACGCGGCCGACGGGCCCCGCGGCCGGGGGGCGTCAGCCCTCCGCGCCGCTGCCGGGTGCGGGCTCGGTGCGGAAGTCGGCCTGCCACAGGTCCGGCCCGAACACCTCGTACTGGATGTCCTGGGGTCGGATGCCCCGCTCGACGAGGGCGCTGCGCACCGCCTGCATGAACGGCAGCGGACCGCACAGGTAGTAGGCCGCGCCGTCGGGGAGGTCGACCGCGCCGACGTCCATCGTCCCGGCGTGCACGCCGTCGACCGGCAGCGCGCTGTCGGCGCCGGACTCGTACCAGACGTGCACCGTGGCGTTCGGCAGCGCGCGGGCGTCGTCGAGCACCTGGCGGCGCGGGGCGAAGGACGTCTCGTCGGTGTCGGCGTGCAGCAGGGTGATCGGCAGCCCGGAGCCGGCGTGCCGCAGGTGGAAGAGCATGCCGGCCATCGGGGCGATGCCGATGCCCGCGCTGGCGAAGACCGCCGGACGCCAGTCGTCGAGCACCACGTCACCGAAGGGCAGCGAGAGGGTCAGGACATCGCCGACCTGCACGGTGTCGCACAGGTGGGTGGACACCTCGCCGGCGGGCTTGCCGTCGCCGCGGACCCGCTTGACGGAGAACTGGCGGTGCTCGCCGTCGTCGGCAGCGGTCAGGCTGTACTGCCGCGGCTGGTGCACCCCGTCGGGCATGCGCACCTTGACGGACACGTACTGGCCCGGCAGCGAGGTCTTGACCAGCCGGTCGTCCACCCGCCGGACCCGGAAGGTGACCACCTCGTCGGTCTCGGCGGTCTTCTCCTCGACCTGCCAGTCCCGCCACACGGTGCCGGGGCGCACCCCGCGCGCGCTGTACAGACCCCGCTCCTGGTTGATCAGAGAGTAGGCCATCAGCCAGTAGACCTCGTCCCAGGCGGCGGCGACCTCGGGGGTGACCGCGTCGCCGGGCACGTCGGCGATCGCCCAGAACAGGTGCTCGTGCACGATCCGGTACTGGTCCGGGTGCAGGCCCAGCGAGGCGTGCTTGTGCGCGATGCGGTTCAGCAGCTGCTCCGGCGTCCCCACCAGCGCGCTGGCGAAGGCGGCCACCGACCCGGCGAGCGCGACCTGCTGGGTGCCCTCGGCCTGGTTGCCGCGGTTGAACAGCCCGTCCAGCAGCTCCGGTCGGGCGGCGAACATGTGCTGGTAGAAGCGGCGTGCGATCTCACCGATGTTGTCGGCCACCGGCGGCAGCGTCGCCTCGACGACCGGTCGGGCCCGGTCGGACAGCACGTGGCACTCCCCCTCGTGTCGCACCCCGGAACGGCCCGTTGCTGGGCCGCCCGCCGCCCATCTTGCGCCCATCCCGGCTGCCGTGCCCGCCGGGGTCCGTCGCGGCGGGGAGTCCTGCGGGTCAGTGCTCGTCGGCGACGATCCGCTGCAGGTCGGCGGCCATGCTCGCGGCCTCGTGCGAGGCGCCGGCGATGGCCTGCTGCGCCTGGGCGGTGGCCGCGCTCTGCTCCTCGACGGCGGCGGCGATGGTGCTCTGCGCGTCGACGACGCCGCGGATGATGTCCTCGACGCTGCCCAGCGCGGTCCCGGCCGTGTCGACCTCGTGCCGGACGGCGTCGACGACGGTGCGGATCCGCTCCGTGGCCTGGGCGGTCTCCAGCGCGAGGTCCTTGACCTCCCCCGCGACGACGGCGAAGCCCTTGCCGGCCTCGCCGGCGCGGGCCGACTCGATGGTGGCGTTGAGCGCCAGCAGGTTGGTCTGGTCGGCGATCGCGGAGATGCTCCCGGCGATCTGGTCGATCTCGGCCATGGTCCCGGCCAGCCGGTCGACGGTGGCCGCGCCGGTGCGCGACTGCGCGCTCGCCTCGCGGGCGGTGGTGCTCGCGCCGCTGGCCGCGGCGGCGATCTCGGCGATCGCCGAGCGCAGCCCCTCCATCACCTCGGTGGCCGTGGCGACGTTGCCGTCCAGCCGGCGCCCGGCGTCCACGAGGCCGGAGATGCGCTGGCCGAGCCGCAGGGCGCGCTCCTCGGACACCTGCGCCTGCCGGGCGGCCTCGTCGGCGGCGCGCGCCCGCTCCTCGGCCAGCTCGACCTCCGCGCGGGCCTGGGCGACCTGCTGCTCCTCGGCTCGCCGCTGCTCTGCCCGCCGTCCGGCCTCGGACTGCTCGGCGAACCTCCACCCGTAGGTCAGGAAGGTCGCCTCCACGAGCAGGAACGCCGCGTGCAGGGCGGCGAAGGTCAGCGGGTGCTCGTGCGCCTGGTGGGTGGTGGACACCGAGGTGGGCAGCCAGATGCCGGTGACGGTGTGGTGCACGGCGACGAAGGCGACGGCCAGCAGGAACGGCGTCCACATCTGGTACAGCGCGACCAGCGCCAGCAGCACGTAGAACCAGATGTGCAGGTCGGTGAGGCCGCCGCCGACGTGCAGCAGCACGTCGGCGCCGATCATCAGGCCCAGGCTCACGGCCGCGGCCCGGGCGCCCTGGCTGCGCAGCACCAGGCCCAGCACCGTCAGGACGACGATCACGGCGAGCTGGCCCCACAGCAGCCACCCGCCCACGCCGCGGACCAGGCCGATGAGCACCAGCGCGGGCGCGTGGGCAGCCAGCACCCCGGTGGTCACGCGGTGACGGGCGGCGAAGCTGCGGGCGTCGAGCTGGGCACCCCGCGGGACGGACGCCCAGAAGCCGCTGCGGACGTCGTCGTCGGGGTGCGTCGCCGGCGGCTGCGTGGTGGTCACGACGCCTCTTCGGTCCCGGACCGGGGATTGTTGAGTCCGAACCGGTCCCGGATCCGAGGACCACACCCGTGTGACGGCAGCGACTCCTGGGACGGGTGCACCGGACACGCACTCCCCGGGTGCTGGCCCGGCCCGGCTCCCGCTGGCGACGCTGGGGCCATGACTCTCGCCTACTCCTACGGGACCGCTCACGCCGTCGTGATGGTCGGCTCGGTGGGCAGCGCGGAGGGCCTCGTCCCGCGGCAGATCGGACCGGCGCACGCGACGATCGGCCGGGTGACCGGACGCAGCCGCAAGGCGCTGTGCGGTGCCTACGTCGCGGTGGACCAGGAGACCGTGTGGCCGCCGGAGGACTACGACAGCTCGCAGCTGTGCGCGGAGTGCGCGGCGCTCGCCGTCCTCTGACCCAGCGACCCCGTTCGCTCCCGCGGGGCGCTCCGCTCCTCGCTCGCCGGCGCTCGCTGTCGGGCTTCCGCCCCTGTCCGCTCAGCCGCCGGCCACCGACGGCAGCACCTGGACGACCGCGCCGTCGGGCACCGGCGTGCCCAGCCCGCCGGCGTACCGGACGTCGTCGCCGTCCACGTAGACGTTGACGAAGCGCCGCACCGCGCCGGCCTCGTCGCGGATCCGGCGGGCCAGCGCCGGGTGCACGGCGGCCAGCGTGTCCAGCAGGTCGGCGAGCGTGCCGCCGGCCGGCTCGACCTGCAGGTGCTTCGTGCCGCCGGCCAGGTCGGCCAGGACGCCGGGCAGCACGACCTCGACAGCCATGGTCAGATCCGGGCGGCGCGGACGACGAGCACGTCGGGCAGGTGGTCGGCGACCAGGGTGAAGGTGTCGCCCTCGTCGGCGCTGGCGTAGACGCAGCCGTCGCGGGTGCCGAGGTAGAGCCCGGTCGGGTCGCCCTGGTCGGCGCAGGCCGCGTCGCGCACGACGGCCGCCCAGCAGGCGTCGGGCAGGCCGGTGGTCAGGGCGGTCCAGGTCTCCCCCGCGTCGCGGGTGCGGTGCGCCTGCAGCCGGCCCTCCGGCGGCACGCGCTGCACGTCGGCGACCAGCGGCACCACCCAGGCGGTGCCGGGGGTGGACGGCGAGGCGACGACCGGGAAGCCGAAGTCGGCGGGCAGGCCCTCGGCGATCGACGTCCAGGACCGGCCCGCGTCGTCGGTGCGGAAGACGCCGAAGTGGTTCTGGGCGTACAGGCGGTCCGGACCGGCCGCGTCGACGGCGACCTTGTGCACGCACTGGCCGTACTCGGGCGCGGGCTCGGGCATGAAGACGGCGCTGATGCCGGAGTTGCGCGGCTCCCACCCCCCGCTG
>DATIMX010000125.1:0-2903 GCA_035474935.1 Geodermatophilus sp.
GACGAGCGTCGCGCCCGCTGCCACCAGGGGCGCACCGGTGCAGGCCACGATCACCGCGGGGACGACGATGCTGCGTGCCGGCGCGCCCGCAGGCCGGCCCCGCCGGACCCGCAGCGCCCCGTCGCAGCCGAGCAGGACCAGGCCGGTGCCGGCCAGCTCCAGCCCGAGCGCCGTCGGGGACTGGCCCGGGACGAGCACGAAGACCGCGGTCGTCAGCAGGACCACCAGCACCCCGAGGGTCTCCCCGGCCCGCAACGGCAGCCAGGCGATCCGCAGCACCTGCTCGAGGTTGATGGAGACGGCGACGAACAGCAGGCCGAGCAGCGCGGCGGCGGCTCCGGCCATGGCGACGTAGAGCTCCGACCACGGCTCGGACGCGTACGCCATCCCCGACTCAGCCGAGGGCGCCGGTCAGTCGACCGGCGCGATGTCGAAGTTCGCCGTGCCGTCCTCGACCGAGGTGACGGTGATCCGCAGCCCGATCCTCTCGCCGGTGTCCGGATCGGTGGCCGTGCACTCGGTCGTGGCGTCCACCTCGGCGTCGAGGTCGCCGGGGCAGGAGACGTCGGCGGCGACGCCGAACTGGGACTCGAGGGTGCTGGAGACCTGCTTCTCCAGCTCGTCCTGCCCGATCGACGAGCCGCAGGCGGTCAGGCCGAGTCCCAGCACGGGCGCGACGGCGAGCAGGAGGCGGCGGCGCGGCACGGGCGCACCCTAGCCGCGCCCCCCGGCGTACCGGACCGCTTCGCTCACCGCCCGCGACCCTGCACCAGCCGGGCCACCGGCGGCGGCAGGTCCGCGCCCAGCGGGCGGGCCCCGACCAGCCGGCCGGCCTCGCTCGGCGGCACCCCCACCGCCTGCAGGACCTCCAGCGCCTGGACGTCGGGCAGCGCGTCGAACCAGCGCCGTCCCAGCGCCTCGCGCCCGGCGGCGGTCGGCCGGCCCCACAACCGCAGCCGCGCCATGCCGCCGTCGGGGAAGACGTCCAGCCGCACCCGGTCCACCGCCGGGCCGCCGTCGAGCACAAAGCGGTGCCGGGTGTCGGGCTGCAACCGGGTCCGCGGCAGGACGACGACCTCACCGTCCGGGCCGCTGCCGGTGAGGGACGCCGATCCGGGCGCGTTGCCCAGGAAGTACGAGGTGTCCAGCTCGGCGAGGCCGACCACGCCCTCGCAGGCCAGCGACAGCTCCACCCAGTCGTTGCCCTCACCGCGCCGCCGACGGGTCTCCCAGCCCTCCCCCATGGAACGTGCGAGCCCCGGCGACACGAGCTGCACCGGGCGGCCGTAGAAGGCGTCGCTCACCCCGGTCACGAGGGCGCCGTTCTCCAGCGCGGCCAGGTCGACCGGGCCGGCGTCCAGCAGGCGGGGGTCGGGGACGGCGGTGCCGTGCACCCGCAGCCGCGCCACGCCACCGTCGGGCGCGATGGTCAACCGCACGTGGGTGACCCGCCGGGCCGAGTCGACCGGGAAGGTGTTGGCGGTGTCGCCGGCGAGGTCCGACAGCGCCAGGAGCGGCTGCCAGTCGGCACGCTCGAGCTCGGCGACGGTGGGGTGGCCCTCGACGGAGGCGCCCTCGAGGGAAGCCCCAGCAGGGTGGTTGCCGGTGAAGTGCGCGGTGTCGACCACCACCGCCGACACGATCCCCGGCACGCCCAGGCGGACGATCGCCCAGTCCGACCCCGGGGAGCGCCGGCGCCGGGTCTCCCAGCCGTCGTACTCCTTTCCGCGGTGGCCGAAGCCGGGCAGCGCCTGCGGCGGATGCGGCAGCACCAGGTTCTCCTTGGCGGCGAAGGACTCGTCGTTGGCCGCGAGGACCGCTCCGCCCAGCGCGCGGCTGGCCAGGTCGGGCAGGCGGGTGGGATCGCTCATCGGGCTCCTCGCCGGGGTCGCAGGGTGGCGCGCGGGGGTCACTGTGGCACGCGGCGGGTAGGGCACCGGTGTCCGATCAGTCGCTCTCGAGGAGGACCCGTGTCCGAACCCACCGACGACCTGCGCGAGCGCGCCCGCGAGCACATCGAGCAGCTGCCCGCCGAGACGGCCCTCGGCAACGCCGACCCCGCGGGCGGCGTCCAGGACGACCCCCAGGTGCTCGACCAGGCCGCCCGCGAGGAGGGCGAGCAGCGCAGCTGAGAGAAAGGACCTCCCTGCCCCCCACCGCTCGCAGGCTCGCGGCGGGCCCCTACAGGGAGGCCGCCTCCTCGGGGCCCCCGAGCCTGCGAGGGACCCGAGGAGCGGCTCACCGTCGGGCGCCGCCCAGCGGGGGTCAGGCGTCCCTGCCCATCGGCGGGCCCGCGACCTCCCTCACGCGGTCTCCCGCTCGGGCGCGGTGAGGCCGGCCAGCGCACCGGCGACCCGGTGCAGCTCGGTGCCCCACGCGGTCGCCGTCCACCCACCGGGCAGCGGCAGCCGGACGGTCTCCTCTCCCGTGGCGACCGGACGCTCGCCGCCGCCCGTGTGCACGGTGGATGCGTACGCCCGCGGGGCCACCGGCGGCACCCAGGCCGGGGCACCCGGCCCGAGGTCGACGGTGGTGTGCAGCAGCGGCCGGCCGGCGCGGACCACGCGGGTGGTACCGGTCCAGCGGCCGGGCTCCTCACCCCGCCGCCCGAGCAGCACCTGCTCCGCGGCGGTGAGCACGCCGTCGGGCCCGAGCTCCGCCTCCAGCTCCGCGACGTGCCGGGCGTGCGCCGCGACGACGGTCGGCTCCGGCGCCAGGTCCAGCTCGCCGGCCACGGTGGCCCGGATGCGCTGCACCGAGGGCTGGACGGCGCCGCGGGAGGGCAGCGCGACCGCGGCGGCGACCGAGCGCACGCACAGCCGGGCGCCCTTCCCCACGACCAGCCGGACCGTCACGTCGTCCCCGCCGAGCGGGCCGAAGGCGGTGGCGACGAGGTGCACCGT
>DATIMX010000126.1:0-3044 GCA_035474935.1 Geodermatophilus sp.
GTGGGGTCAGGCGGCCGGGACCCGGCGGGGTGCGCGGGGGAGGAGCAGGGCGGCGACCCACCCGACGAGCGCGAAGCACCCGACCACCACGATCGCGGTCAGGAACGGCGGGTTGCCGCCGGCCGTCGCCGCGACGATCACCGAGCCGGCGACCGCCACGCCCAGCGACGAGCCGAGGTTCGAGACGCTCCGGGACACGCCGGAGATGTCGCCCTGGACCTCCTCCGGCCACGCCGACTGCACGACGTTGACCGACGCGGTGAGCATGGCCCCGATGCCGAACCCCATGAGGAACAGGCCGGGCCAGAAGGTCCAGACCGCCGAGTCCTGCCGGGCCAGCGCGAGCAGGAGGGCCAGGCCGACGACGGTCAGGGTGAACCCGGCCCGGATCAGCAGCCGCTGCGGGTGCCGACTGGCCATCCGCTGGGCCATCCCGGACGAGAGCAGGACGCCGATCGTCGCCGGCACCAGCATGAGGCCGGTCTGGATCGCCGAGTAGCCGCGCTCCTGCTGCAGGAACACCGAGATGGTGAAGAAGGCGCCCTGCATCACCAGCCACTGGACGGTCTGGGTGACCAGCCCGAGGTTCGACGTGCGGTTCCGGAAGAGCGCGGGCGAGACCAGGGGCGTCCTGCCGGCGCGCTCACGGGCCCGGGCGTACAGGAAGAAGCCGGCCAGGATCACGACACCCAGGCCGACGAGCAGCCACACCCGCGCGCTGGCCCAGCCGAGCGTGTTGGTCTGCAGGACGCCGAAGACGACGAGGAACAGCCCGGCCGCCGACAGGACCGCGCCGACGACGTCGAAACGCGGCCGCTCGGCCGGCAGCGGCGGGTCGTCGATCCGCCGGGCCAGGAGCGCGATCAGGGCCACCACGACCACCTGGAGCAGGAAGGAGGCCCGCCAGCTGATGTAGCTGGTGATGAGGCCACCGATCAGGGGCCCCGCGGCGGCGCCCAGCCCAGCGGCCCCACTGATGACGCCGAACCACTTGGCCCGGGTCTTCAGGTCGTCGAAGAGCACGGTGACGAGGATGTAGATCGGCGGGATCAACAGCGCCGAGCCGATGCCCTCGAGCAGCGAGTAGCCGACGGTCAACAGGACCAGCCCCGGGGCGAGGGCGGCCAGCAGGGCACCGACCCCGTAGACGGCCAGACCGAGGATGAAGCAGTACTTGCGGCCCCAGATGTCGGTGAGCTTGCTTCCGGGGATCATCAGCGCCGCCATCGTCAGGGTGAACAGCGTGATGGTCGTCTGGATCCCCGCGACGTCGGTGTTCAGGTCGTCGGCGATCGTGGTGATCGCGACGTTCATGTTCGAGGCGGCGTAGCTGGCGATGAACTGGGCCAGGGCGAGGGGGAGGACCACGGCCGCCGCCCCTGCCGTCGCCGTCGCCGCACCGGTGCCGGGCCTGGTCATGACATGTCCTCCGGGGGTCGGCGCCGGTGCGACGGCATGCGGCGCGCTACGAGGAGCGCTGCTCCGGTACCTGGTCGGCCAGAGCGGCCGCGCCGAGGACCCCGCGCAGGATCGCGCCGGCCGCCGCGGTCACCCGCGCGCTGCCGACGATGGGGGCGATGGCGACCATGACGGCCTGCGCCTTCTCCGCCGTCAGGCCCGCCTCCTCGGCGACGCCGAGGGTGATCAGGTAGGAGACCGGGGGGGCGTCCATGGCGACGAGGGCGGCGAGCCGGACGAGCAGGTAGGTCTCGGCGTCGAGCCCGGACCGCTCCAGCGCGTCGAGGTTCATCGCGAGCAGCGTCTCGAGGACCGGGGCGTCGCCCTGGGCGATGCGGCCGAGTGCGTCGTCGGGTGCGGTCTGGGTCATGGCTCCTCCTGAACGGGGCGGACGGACAGGTGTCCAGCGTCACCACGGGAGCGCCGTCGGGCCTCACCCGCTCCGGACGAAGGGCGGACCGGTCAGCCGGGGCTGCGTCCGTCGAGCGCCGCGCCGAGGGTGGCCGCGGCGTCGATGAGCGCCAGGTGGGTCAAGGCCTGTGGCAAGTCGCCGATGTGCTCGCCGGTGACGGCGATCTCCTCGGAGTACAGGCCCGGGTGGTTGCCGTGGGTCAGCATCTCGTCGAAGGCCGTGCGGTCGCCCCCAGCCGCCGGGCGCGGGTGAGCGCGTCGACGTGGGGAGGGGCACAGCGAGAAGGTGCCCTCCGAGCCGCGCAGCCCGTCCGGGGAGGCCTCGGGGTCGTAGCGGTAGACCAGGCTGTCGGTGACCAGCGTCCAGCAGCGCTTCTCGCCGGGCGAGTCGGACCGTGGGCAGCAGACCAGTCGATCGACCCGTCCGTGGTGACGGGTGCGGCGGTCTGCAGGTCGCCGATGATCCCGTGCTCGGCGATCGCAGTTTCGCGTCCGACGGTCTCGGTCGTGCCGCCGACCGTGTCCCCGCTGTTCCAGGGCGCTTCATCCCCCGGGGGTGATGAGATCGAGCGCCTCCGGCACCAGGCTGGGCCGCTGTCCGACGGGTGCGGTCGCGCGCCTGCCGCGGGAGGGGAGGAACCGTGCGCCGCTTCGTCACCGGGCTGCTGGTCCTGGTCAGCGCCGTCACCCTGGTCCTGGCGAGCACCTCGCTCTGGACCCGCCGCAACGTCGTCAACACGCAGGTCTTCGTGACCAACGTCGAGACGATGGTGGACCTGCCGGAGGTGGAGGCGCGCATCACCGAGCGCGTCACCACCACCGTGATGGCCAACCCGGAGGTGCAGCAAGCCATCGACGACGCGATCACCGTCCTGCCGCCGCGCCTGCAGGCGTTCCGGTCACCCGTGGAGGAGGGCATCGGCTCGCTCGTGTCGGCCGGCGTGCGCCGCTTGCTCACCGACGACCCGTTCCGCCCGCTGACGCGGGCCGCGCTCACCTCCGCGCACGACCAGCTGATCGCCGGGGAGCCGGTGCGGTTCACCCTCGGTCAGGCCAAGGACCGCGTCCCCGACTCGGCGAAGAACGGCATCGCCGGCCAGATCCTCGACCTGCTGCCGGACAACGTCGGCGTGACGATCCTGACCCCCGCCGACGCTCCGCAGCTCTACACCGCG
>DATIMX010000127.1:0-6384 GCA_035474935.1 Geodermatophilus sp.
GGAGAGCCGCGTCGACCTGACGTCGTTCTTCCGCGCGCTCGGCACCGCGGCCCGCGGCGACGCCGAGCCCGCGCGCCTCGTCGTCCTGGACCTCGCGCGGTTCGACGCCTGGCTCGAGCGGTGGCGCGCCCTCGGCCCGGATGCCGAGGCGATGGACCGGGCCAACCCCGTCTACATCCCCCGCAACCACCTCGTCGAGGAGGCGCTGCAGGCGGCGACCACCGGCGACCTGACCCCGCTGCAGCAGCTGCTCGAGGTGCTGGCCAGCCCCTACGAGGAGCGGCCGGGTCTCGAGCGCTACGCGGCCCCGGCTCCCGGCGGCACCGGCCCCTACCGCACGTTCTGCGGCACCTGAGGCGCCGTCCCGCCGCGCGGACTTTGCTGCAACGGCAACGATCCTTGCCGCAGCGGCATCGCCGGTCGCACTGTCGCCGCGGAGGTGGTCACGGTGACCGACGAGCTGAGGAACGAGTACGACGTCGTGGTGGTCGGCGGCGGCGCCGCGGGGCTGAACGGGGCCTTGATGCTGGCCCGCTCGCGGCGGTCCGTGGTGGTGGTCGACGCGGGCGCGCCCCGCAACGCGCCGGCGGACGGCGTGCACGGCCTGCTGGCCCGCGAGGGCATGCCGCCCGGCGAGCTGCTCGCGCGCGGGCGGGCCGAGGTCCGCTCCTACGGCGGGTCCGTCGTCGAGGGCGAGGTGGTCCGCGCGGACCGGGACGGTGAGGGCTTCGTCGTCGGGCTGGCCGACGGGCGGACGGTGCGGGCGCGCCGGCTGCTGGTCACCACGGGGCTGGTCGACGAGCTGCCCGACGTCCCCGGGCTGCGCGAGCGCTGGGGCCGCGACGTGCTGCACTGCCCGTACTGCCACGGCTGGGAGGTCCGCGACCAGGCCATCGGCGTGCTGGCCTGCGGCCCGATGGCCGTGCACCAGGTGCTGCTGTTCCGGCAGCTCAGCGCCGACGTCATCCTGTTCGCGCACGACCAGCCGGTGCCCTCCGGCGAGCAGGCCGAGCAGCTCGACGCCCTCGGGATCCGGGTGGTGACCGGCGAGGTGACCGGGCTGGAGGTCGCCGACGACCGGCTCGTCGGCGTGCGTCTGGCCGACGGGACGGTGGTCGAGCGGTCCGCGGTCGCCGTCCAGTCGCGGATGGTCGCCCGTGCCGGCTTCCTCGCCGGCCTCGGCCTGACCCCGGCGCCGCACCCGTCGGGGATGGGGGAGCACCTGGTCGCCGACGCCGCCGGGCGCAGCGCCGTCCCCGGCGTGTGGCTCGCCGGCAACGTCACCGACCTGTCCGCTCAGGTCGGGTCGGCCGCGGCCGCGGGTGCGTCCGCCGGGGCGCAGGTCAACGCCGACCTGGTGGCCGAGGACGCCCGCCGGGCGGTCGCCGCGTCCCGCCAGCCGATCGGGGTGTGAGCAGGAACCGGCGCCGCCCAGGAATGGACGGCGCCGGCGCCGCCTTGGCCCTGACATCCGGCCAGCGTGGGCCGCTGTGAGACCGCCTGGACGAATGGACGACCGTGACCGACCTGCAGGACCGCGCCGAGACCGCGACGCTCGCACCGACCCCCGACGCCGCGCCGCCCAACCGGGCGCTGCTCGCCCTCCTCCTCGGCGCGTTCGTCGCCGTCGGGCCGCTGACGATCGACATGTACCTGCCGGCGCTGCCCACCATCACCGCCGAGCTGGGGACGACGTCGGCGATGGTCCAGCTGACCCTCACCGGCACGCTCGTCGGCCTGGCGTTCGGCCAGCTGGTGCTCGGCCCGCTCTCCGACACGTTCGGCCGGCGCGGGCCGCTGCTGGCCGGCACGGCGCTGTACGTGGTCGCGTCGCTGCTGGTGCTGGTCGCCCCGAGCATCGAGGTGCTCGGCGTGCTGCGCCTGCTGCAGGGTGTGGGGACGGCGGCCGGCGCGGTGGTCGCGATGGCGGTGGTCCGCGACCTGTACACGGGGCGGGCGGCGGCCACGATGCTGTCGCGGCTGTTCCTCGTGCTCGGTGCCGCGCCGGTGCTGGCGCCCACGCTGGGCGGGGAGCTGCTGCGGGTCACGAGCTGGCGGGGCATCTTCGCCGTCCTCGCGGTGTACGGCCTGCTGCTGGTCGCCCTCGGGTGGTTCGGCCTGCGCGAGACGCTGCCGCCGTCCCACCGCAGCGGCCGCGGTGTCGCCGGCACGCTGCGCACCTACCGGGGGCTGCTGCGCGACCGGACGCTCGTCGGCCTGGTGCTGGTCGCCGGGCTGACGATGGCCGGGCTGTTCAGCTACGTCTCCGGCTCGTCGTTCGTCTTCCAGCGGCAGTACGGGCTGGACGAGCAGCAGTTCGGGCTGCTCTTCGGTGCCGGCGCCGTCTGGCTGATCGCGGCCACCCAGCTCAACCCGGTGGTGCTGCGGCGGTGGGCTCCGGCCCAGGTGCTCGTGGCCGGTGTCGTGGCCGGTGCCGTCTCGGGCGCGGTGCTGCTCGTCGTGGCCCTCACCGGCACCGGCGGGCTGCCCGGCATCGTCGTCCCGCTGTGGGCGATGCTCTTCGCCTCCGGCCTGGCGCTGCCCAACGCCCCGGCGCTGGCGCTGTCCCGGCACGGGGAGTCGGCCGGCTCGGCAGCCGCACTGCTGGGCGCGGTGCAGTTCGGCGTGGGCGCCGCGGTGTCGCCGGTCGTCGGCCTGCTGGGCAACGACGCCGCGGCGATGGGCACGGTCATCCTCACCGCGCTGGTCCTCGCCATCGCGGTGCTCGTGACCGTCGTCCGGCCCTGGCAGCTGACCGACGCGCCGGAGGAGCCGGCACCCGCCGGCGCGCACTGACCCCCGCCGGTTGACGACCGGCGGCCGTGCGGCCACGGTTCCCTGGTGCGGAGTGGGCGCCGACCGGCCTCGAGCGGGGGCGTGGTGGACCGCCGCGGGCTGGGCCTGCTGACCCTCAGCCACGTCGTGGACGACCTGTACCAGGGGGCGGTGCCCGCGCTGCTGCCGTTCCTGGTGCTGGAGCGGGGCTACTCCTACGCCGCGGCCACCGGCATCACCCTGGCCGCCACGGTGCTCTCGTCGGTGGTGCAGCCGGCCTTCGGCGTCCTGGCCGACCGCCGGCCGCTGCCCTGGCTCCCTGCGGTGGGCCTGCTGGTCGCCGGGGTCGGCATCGGACTGGCCGGCCTGGGCGACTCCTACTGGTGGACCTGGGCGGCGGTGGCGCTCTCCGGCCTCGGCGTGGCCGCCTACCACCCGGCCGCGGCCCGGGCGGCCCGTGCGGCTGCCGGCGCCTCGGCGCAGGGCATGAGCTGGTTCGCCGTCGGTGGCAACGCCGGCCTCGCCCTCGGCCCGGTCGTGGTCACGCCCGTGCTGCTGGCGTACGGCGTGGCGGGCACGCCGCTGCTGGCGCTGCCGGCCCTGGTCACGGCCGCCGTCCTCCTGGCTGTCGGCCGCCGGGCCCGCGCCCGCGCACGCCCCACCGCCGCAGCCGGCGGCGGGCAGCAGCGGGACGACGACTGGCGTTCGTTCGGTTGGCTGACCGGGCTGGTGGTGATCCGCTCGGTCCTCTACTTCGGGGTGTCGTCCCTGGTCGCGCTGTACGTCATCGACCGCTTCGGCCTGCCCACCTCGGCCGGCTCCGCGGCGCTGGCGACGTTCCTCGCGGTCGGGGCGGTCGGCACCCTCGCCGGCGGCTGGCTCGCCGACCGGTGGGGCCGGGTGCCGGCCATCCGGCTGGGCTACGCGGTCACCGTGCCCGGTCTCGTCCTGCTCGTCACCGCGCCGTCCTGGCCGATCGCGCTCGCCGCCGCCGTCCTGCTCGGCGTGGGGCTCTACCTGCCCTTCTCCGTGCAGACCACCCTCGGGCAGGAGCTGCTGCCCAACCGGGTGGGCACGGCCTCCGGCGTCACCCTCGGCCTGGCCGTGTCGGCCGGCGGTGCCGTGACCCCCCTCTTCGGCGTGCTGGCCGACGCGCACGGCCTGGGGTGGTCGGTGGCCGCGCTCCTCCCACTGCCGCTGCTCGCGCTGCTGGTCAGCCTGCGGCTGCCCGGGCCGACCGCGTCAGCGGGCGAGGCGTCCCGCGCGGCGGGCCAGCGGGGATCCCCGTCCGAGCAGGCCGCCCCACACCGCTGACGCCTCGTCCAGCGGAGCCGCGACCCGGCGCAGGGGCGCGGCCGGGACCTGCGAATACTGGCCGGGTGACGGAGGGGGGCGCGGACCGGCGGACGTCGTTCTGGCCGCGCACCCGGGTCCGCCGTCCCGCCGACGGCGTCGCGCTGGCGCTCGCGGCCGGCGCGCTGCTGCTCCTGGTCCTGCTCGCTCTGCAGGCGCCCCAGGTGCCGGCCGCCGGCGCCGACCTCGCCGACACGGCCCTCGGCGGACTGCCCCGCACCGTGCTCTCCATCGCCAACGGGGTCGCCTCCCTCGCCGTGCTGGCCGTCCTCGGAGCCGTCCTGCTCGACGCGCTGCGGCGGCGCCGCTTCGCGGTCACCTCCGCGGTCCTCGCCTGTTGCCTGGCGCTGGGCGCGGGCGAGGCCGCGGAGTGGCTGCTGGGCCGGCAGGACCTGCTGGGGACGGCCGAGGACGCGGCGGTCACGCCGATCGCCGCCGCTGTCGGCCTGCTCGTCGGGGCGGACCTGCAGCGCCGCCCTCGGTGGACGACACCCGCCCGGGTGGCGCTCGGCGCGGCACTGCTGTGCGCCCTCGCGCTGGGCAGCCTCACCCTGCTCAGCGGGGCGGTCGCCCTCCTCGCCGGGACCACGGCGGGCCTGCTCGTCCGGGTGCTGGTCGGCGTGGTCCCCGCGCGCCCGGACGAGGGACGGATCCGCGCGGTCCTCGCCGCGGCCGGACTCCGGGTGGACGAGCTGTGCCCGCTGTCGCACCCGGCGGAGAGCCTGCGCTACGCCGCCACCTCGCCCGGCGGTGTCCTCGAGGTGACCGTCGTCGACCCCGACCGCCGCGGCGTCTCGCTGGCCCGCCGCGGGGTGTCGCTGGTGCGGCTGCGGTCGTCGGTCGTCGGCCGGCCCGCCCTCACCCTGCGCGGCCAGCTCGAGCGGGAGGCGCTCTGCGCCGGCATCGCCCGAGCGGCCGACGTCCCCGCGCCCACGGTGGTGACGCTGCTGACTGCGGGGCCGGCCCTGCTGTCGGTGACCCGGCCGCTCGCCGGCACCCCGCTCGCGGACGCGGACGGCGAGGTCCCCGAGGCGCTCCCCGCTGCCTTCACCGCGCTCCGGCGGGTGCACCGGGCCGGGGTGGCCCACGGCGCGCTCAGTCCGCAGTCCGTCGTCCTGCTGCCCGACGGCCGGGTGGGCCTCACCCGGTGGCGGTCCGCGCAGCCGGCGGCCAGCGAGCTGCAGCGCGAGCTGGACGTCGTGGCGCTGCTGGTCACCGCGGCCGCGTACGCCGGCGTCGAGGCGGCGGTGGCCGCGTTCCGCGACGGGTACGGGTCCGGGGCACCGGCCGGGGCACGGCTGGCGGCGCTGGCCCAGCCGCTGGTGCTGCCCCCGCCCCTGCGCGAGGCGGTCCGCCGGACATCGATCGTCGGAGACCTGCGCACCGCCCTCGCCGGGCCCTCCGGGGCGGCTCCGGCCACGGCGCCGCGACTCGAGCGCATGCGGCCGCGGACGATCGTCACCGTGCTGGCGGCGACCGTCGCCGCGTACGTGCTGGCCTCGCAGCTCTCCGATGTCAGCCTCGCCAGCACGCTGAGCGCGGCCCGCTGGCAGTGGCTCGCGGTCGCGGTCCTCGGCTCGGCGGTGACCTACGTCGGCGCGGCGCTGGTCTTCCAGGCCTTCGTGCCCGTCGACCTGCCCCTGGCCCGCACCACGTTGGTGCAGGTCGCAACGGCCTTCGTCACGCTGGTGACCCCGCCGACCGTGGGGCACGTCGGGCTCGGCATGCGTTATCTCCACCGCGCCGGCGTCCCGCTGGCCACGGCCGGGGCCAGCGTCGCCGTGAGCCAGGTCGTCACCGTCGTCGTGACGGTGGCCCTGCTGCTGGTGTGCAGCTGGGTGAGCGGCGTGTCCGCGTCCCGTCCGACGCTCCTGCCCAGCGGCGAGGTGCTCGTCGTCCTGCTCGTGGCGACGGCTGTGCTCGTCGTGGTGGCCATGCTGCCGCCGACCCGGCGGCTGCTGCACCGCCGCGTGGAGCCGCTGCTGCGCCAGGCGCTGCCCCAGCTGCTCGCCGCACTGACCCACCCGCGCCGCCTCGGGACGGCGGTGCTCGGCATCCTGCTGCTCAACGGCGGCTACGTGCTGGCGCTCGACGCCTCGCTGCGCGCCTTCTCCGCGTCGCTGTCCTTCCCGACGCTCGTGGTCGTGTACCTGGCGGCGTCCACGATCGGGTCGGCAGCGCCCACCCCCGGCGGGCTCGGGGCCGTCGAGGCCGCTCTCGTCGGCGCCCTGACGGCGACGGGTGTGCCGGTGACCG
>DATIMX010000128.1:0-13273 GCA_035474935.1 Geodermatophilus sp.
CCCCCGGGTCGCGCGGAACGGTGGACTCGGCCGCGTCCTGGCTCATGCACCAACCGTCACGAAACAGTCCGGAACACCCCAGGGTCGAAAGTCCCTGTCGCGGGCCGCCGGTGACGCTGGGTGAGCGACCGACCGCGGCACGGACGACGACGGCCCGGCACCTTCGACGAGGGTGCCGGGCCGTCAGCCGGCTATGCGGTGCCCCGTCCAGAGGCTCGCCGCTAGCTTGGCAACGGCGAGGTGGACGAGTGGCCTCCCTGCAGGGCCCCGCCGCGAGCCTGCGAGGGGCGGGGGGCAGGGAGGTCCTCTTTCAGTGCGCGGCCTCGTAGGCCTCCACGACGCTGGCCGGGATGCGCCCGCGGTCGCTGACCGCGTGGCCGTTCTTGCGGGCCCAGTCGCGGATGGCGCCGGCCTGCTCGCGGTCCATGCGGCCGCCGCCACCACCGGTGGCGCGCGACCGGCCGCCCCCGGAGGCCCGGCCACTGCCGCGCCCCACCTTGCGCGCAGCCTGCACATAACGCGAGAACGCGTTCCGCAACTCCTCCGCGTTCTTCTCCGACAGGTCGATCTCGTAGTTCGTGCCGTCGAGCGAGAAACTCACCGTCTCGTCCGCGGTGACGTTCTCATCGAGGTCGTCACTGAGGATGACCTGGACCTTGCGCGCCATTCGCCTTCTCCACTCCCGCGTCGCTCCGTGGAACGGGGACTTCCGACCCCGAGCCCGCAGCCCTTTTCTCTGTCGGACAGCACCATAGACCATTCACGGCGCCGGGAAACACATCCTGCACAATGGGGTGAGGAAGTGCACTGCCCCGTTCAGGAGGAGAGCGGCCGCACCAACGGGAAGAGGATGGTCTCCCGGATGCCCAAACCGGTGAGCGTCATCATCAGTCGGTCCATGCCCATCCCCATGCCACCGGTCGGCGGCATCCCGTACTCGAGTGCCTCCAGGAAGTCCTCGTCGAAGGCCATCGCCTCGGGGTCCCCCTCGGCGGCGAGGCGGGACTGGGTGACCAGGCGCTCGCGCTGCGCCACCGGGTCGACCAGCTCGGAGTAGGCCGTCGCCCGCTCGACGCCGGCGATGTAGAGGTCCCACTTCTCGGCGAGGCCCGGCCGGGATCGGTGCTCGCGGGTCAGCGGCGAGGTGTCCACCGGGTAGTCCATGACGAAGGTGGGTTCCTGCAGGGTGTCCTGCACCAGGGCCTCGAACAGCTCCTCGACGACCTTGCCGGGCACCCACGCCGGGTCCACGCCGACGTCGTGCCGCTCGGCGAGGGCGCGCAGGGTCTCCAGCGGCGTCTCGGGTGTGACCTCCTCGCCGACGGCCTCGGAGACCAGCGTGTGGAGGGGCACCTGCCGCCACTCCCCCGACAGGTCGATCTCGGTGCCGTCGTTGTGTCGCGCAACGTGGTCGCCGAACAGCGCTTCGCAACATTCCTGTGTCAGTTCGCGGGTGAGCGTGGCCATCACCTGGTAGTCGGCATAGGCCTGGTACGCCTCGAGCATCGCGAACTCCGGCGAGTGCGTGCTGTCGGCACCCTCGTTGCGGAAGTTTCGGTTGATCTCGAAGACGCGCTCCAGCCCCCCGACGATGCACCGCTTGAGGAACAGCTCCGGCGCGATCCGCAGGTACAGGTCGAGGTCGAATGCGTTCATGTGCGTGCGGAACGGCCGTGCCGCAGCGCCCCCGTGCACCGTCTGCAGCATCGGCGTCTCGACCTCGAGATAACCGCGTGCGGTCAATTCCCGACGCAGCGTCGACATCACCGTGGTGCGCTGCCGGACGGTGCGGCGGGCCTCGTCGCGGACGATGAGGTCGACGTATCGCCGGCGGACCCGCAGTTCCTCGCTCATCGGCTTGTGCGCCACCGGCAGCGGCCGCAGCGCCTTGGCGGTCAGCTGCCAGGAGTCGGCGAACACCGAGAGCTCGCCGCGCCGCGACGTCCCGACCTCGCCCTCGACGAACACGTGGTCGCCGAGGTCGACGTCGGCCTTCCACGCGGCCAGCGATTCCTCGCCGACGCGGTCGAGGGAGAGCATCGCCTGCAGTTCGGCGTCGCCCTCGCGCAGCGTCGCGAAGCACAGCTTGCCGGTGTTGCGGACGAAGATCACCCGCCCGGTGACACCGACCCGCTCGCCGGTCATCGTGTCCGGCTCGAGGTCGGGGTGCTTCGCCCGGACCTCCGCCAGGGTGGTCGTGCGGGCGACGGCGACCGGGTAGGGGTCGAGGCCGGCCTCGCGCATCCGGTCCAGCTTCGCCCGGCGCACCCGGAGCTGTTCAGGGAGTTCGTCGTCGGGCGGCGGTACCTCGGTCACGGGTCGCCACCCTACGGGGCGGCCGATCTCCGGCTCGGCGGGTGACGGAGACCGGCCTCGTGCCGCTCGAAGGCCAGCCGCAGCCCGTGCACGGTGAGGTCGGGCTCCCGCGCGCCGATCGAGCGGCAGCTGTCGGCCACCAACGGCGCCAGCCCGCCGGTGGCGACGACGACCGGCGCGGCGCCGAACTGCGCGACCAGCTCGGCGGCGATCCGGGCGACCAGTCCGTCGACCAGACCGGCGAAGCCCAGCACCAGGCCCGACTGCAGCGCCGCGACGGTGTTCTTGCCGATCGCCTGCGGCGGCACGGTCAGCTCCACCGAGCGCAGCTGCGCCGCGCGGGAGGCCAGCGCCTCGAGGCTGACCTCGACGCCGGGGGCCAGCGCGCCGCCGAGGAACTGCCCGTCGGGGCCCACGGCGTCGACGTTGGTGGAGGTGCCGAAGTCGACGACGACGACCGGGCGCCCGCCGCCGTCGGGACGACGTCCGTACAGCTCGTGCGCGGCCAGCGCGGTGACCACCCGGTCGGCGCCGACCTCGCGCGGGTTGTCCACGTGCAGCGGGACGCCGGTCCGCACGCCGGGCCCGATGAGGACGACGGGCACGTCGAGGGAGTCGAGCAGGGTGCGCAGCGCCGGGAGCAGCGCGGGCACCGTCGAGCAGGCCGACACCCCGGTGACCTCGGTGTCGTGCAGCAGCCCGCGCCAGAGCATCCGCAGCTCGTCGCTGGTGGCCCGCGGCGCCGTCGTCACCCGCCAGCACCCGACCCGGCGCGGCCCGTCGAAGGTGGCCAGGACGGTCTGGCTGTTGCCGACGTCGACGGTGAGCAGCACCGGTCAGCCCGCCCGCAGGTCGAGCGCGAGGTCGAGGATCGGCGCGGAGTGGGTGAGCCCGCCGACCGACAGGAAGTCCACGCCGGTCTCGGCGACCGCGCGGGCCACCTCGAGGGTCAGCCCGCCGGTGGCCTCCAGCTCCGCCCGCCCGCCGACCAGGGCGACGACCTCGCGCAGGACCTCGGGCGGCATGTTGTCGCAGAGCAGGAAGTCCGCGCCGGCCTCGACCGCCTCGACCGCCTGCGCGGGCACGTCGACCTCGACCTGCACCGCGACCCGCGGCGCCCGCTCGCGCACCGCCGCGACGGCCGCGGCCACCGAGCCCGCCGCGGCGACGTGGTTGTCCTTGACCATGGCGACGTCGTAGAGCCCCATGCGCTTGTTCGACCCGCCGCCGCAGCGAACGGCGTACTTCTCCAGCGGTCGCAGCCCGGGCGTGGTCTTGCGGGTGTCGAGGACGACGGCGCCGGTGCCCTCGACCGCGTCGACCCAGCGGCGGGTGAGGGTGGCGATGCCGCTGGCCCGGCTGGCGATGTTCAGCGCGCTGCGCTCGGCGGCCAGCAGAGCGCGCACCGGCCCGCGCACGGTCAGCAGCACGTCGCCCCGGGCCACCCGGTCGCCGTCGGTGGCGCCCGCGGTGAGCGTGGCGCCGGGGGCGAGCCGGGTGAAGACGCGGGCGGCGACCGGCAGGCCGGCGACGACGCCGTCGGCGCGGGCGACCAGGTCCGCGGTGCCCAGCTGCGCGGCCGGCACGGTGGCGGCGCTGGTGACGTCGTGCGCGACGGCCAGGTCGGGGGCGCTCGGCAGCGGCGCACCGCCGGTGAGGTCCTCGGCGAGGGTGCGCTCGACCAGCTCGGTCACCCACGCCTCGTCCAGTCCGGTCCCCTCCAGCGAGCGGGGGTCGGCGCTCACTGCTGCCCCCGTCCCGCCCAGCGGTGAGCTCGCACGCTCGCTCACCACCCCTCCACCAACGGCACCCCCACCGGGCGGCGGGTCACCTGCGGGGCGCCGTCCCCGTCCAGCCGCACGTCCAGGTGCACCCGCCAGTCCTCCTCGGTCCCGGGGTGGTCCTCGCGCCAGTGGCAGCCACGGGTCTCCTCGCGGACCGCGGCCACGGTCGCCAGCGCGCCGGCCACGGTGAGCAGGTCGGTGGCCTCCCAGCCGGCCACGCCGGGCGCGATCCGTACGCCCGCACCGCCCACCCGGTCCGGGCCGAGCCCCGCGGCCAGGGCGGCCAGCCGGCCGGTCGCCTCGGCCAGCCCCGCGCCGCTGCGCAGCGCGCCGACCCGCGCCGACATCGTCTCGGTGACGTCCCGCCGGCCGTCGGGGTCGAGCAGCCCGGACGGCGCGTCGTCCACCGCAGCGACAGCGGACGACGGCGGCAGCCCCGCGGCGAGCTGCGCGCCGATGCGGGCGGCGAAGACCAGCCCCTCCAGCAGCGAGTTCGAGGCCAGCCGGTTGGCCCCGTGCACGCCGGTGCAGGCCACCTCCCCGCAGGCGTACAGCCCGGGCACCGTCGTCCGGCCGGCCAGGTCGGTGACCAGACCGCCCGAGGCGTAGTGCGCCGCCGGGGTGACCGGCACCAGGTCGGTGACCGGGTCGACGCCGGCCGCGCGGCAGCTGGCCACGATCGTCGGGAAGCGCTCCGCGAGGTCCGGCACCGCGCGGGCGTCGAGCCAGACGTGGTCGACGCCGTCGCGCAGCTGCACCCGGGTGATCCCCTTGGCCACGACGTCGCGGGGTGCCAGCTCGGCCAGCGGGTGGACGCCGACCATGAACCGCTCCCCCGCCCCGTCGCGCAGCACCGCACCCTCGCCGCGCAGCGCCTCGCTGACCAGCGGCTGCTGGCCGCGCGCGTCCGGGCCCAGGTAGAGGGCGGTGGGGTGGAACTGGACGAACTCCAGGTCGGTGGCGACCGCGCCGGCGCGCAGGCCGAGGGCGACGCCGTCGCCCGTGGAGACCGGCGGGTTGGTGGTGGCGGCGTAGACCTGCCCCATGCCGCCGGTGGCGAGCACGACCGCGCGGGCGCGCACCGCGCCGACGCCGTCGGCGCTGCCCTCGCCCAGCACGTGCAGGGTGACGCCCGCGGCGCGGCCCGTGGCGTCGGTGAGCAGGTCGAGCACCATCGCGTGCTCGACGAGGGTGACGCCGGGGTCGGCCCGGACGGCGTCCTGCAGCGCGCGCTGCACCTCCGAGCCGGTGGCGTCGCCGCCGGCGTGCACGATCCGGTCCGCGGAGTGCCCGCCCTCGCGGGTGAGCAGCAACCGCCCGTCGGGGTCGCGGTCGAAGGCCGCGCCCCAGTCGATCAGCTGGCGCAGCCGCTCGGGGCCCTCGTGCACCAGCACGGAGACCGCGTCGGGCTCGCACAGCCCCACCCCGGCGACCTCGGTGTCGCGGGCGTGCGCCTCGGCGGTGTCGGCGGGGTCGAGCACGGCGGCGATGCCGCCCTGCGCCCAGCGGGTCGACCCGTCGTCCACCCGGACCTTGGTGACGACGGCGACCGAGAGCCCGGCCGTCCGGGCGTGCAGCGCCACGCACAGCCCGGCGATCCCGGAGCCGACGACGCACACGTCGGCGGCCAGCTCCCAGCCGGGCGCCGGCGCGGCCAGCCGGGTGGGCAGGCCGGTGACCGGCGCCGCCAGGGACGTCACCGGACCGGGACGCCGAGGTCGCTGCGCTGCTGGTCGGGTGCGCCGGGGACCGGGGCAGAGGGGTCGCCACCGAGCTCGACGACGCGGTTCGCGGCGTCGACGTGCACGACCTTCGGGATGTACGAGGTGGCCTCGGTCTCGTCCATCAGGCCGTAGCTGATCAGGATCACCAGGTCGCCGGGGTGCACCAGGTGCGCGGCGGCGCCGTTGATGCCGAGGACACCGCTGCCCCGCTCACCGGGGATGACGTAGGTCTCCAGCCGGGCGCCGTTGGTGACGTCGACGATGGCGACCTGCTCGCCGGGGACCAGGTCGGCGGCGTCGAGGAGGTCCTCGTCGATCGTCACCGAGCCCACGTAGTGCAGGTCGGCCTGGGTGACCGTCGCGCGGTGGATCTTGGACTTGAGCATCGTGCGCATCATCGCGCGTCTCCCAGCGTCAGGGCGGTGTTGTCGATGAGTCGGGTGCTGCCGGCGCGGGCGGCGACGAGCAGCCGGGCCGGGCCGGCGGGCGGCGGGGGCCCGAGGTCGGGATCGGTCAGCGCCAGGTAGTCCTGCAGCAGGCCGGGCGCCTCGGCGAGGACGGCGCGGGCGGCGCCCAGGACGGCGTCGGCGCCCTGCGGACCGGCCGCGGCCCCCGCGTGCAGCGCCCGCGAGATCGTGGTGGCGGTGGCCCGCTGCTCCGGGGAGAGGTAGCGGTTCCGGGAGGACAGCGCCATCCCGTCGTCCTCCCGGACGGTGGGCACGCCGACGACCTCGACGCCCAGCGCCAGCTCGCGGGCCATCGCCCGGACGAGCGTGAGCTGCTGGTAGTCCTTCTCGCCGAAGACGGCGAGGTCGGGCCGGACCAGCCCGAACAGCTTGGCGACGACGGTCAGCACACCGGTGAAGTGGCCGGGGCGGACGGCCCCCTCGAGGACGTCGCCCAGCGGGCCGGGGTGGACGGCCACGCCCACCGCGCCCGGCGGGTAGACCTCGTCGACCGACGGGTGGAAGACGGCGTCGGCGCCCTCCTCGGCCAGCGCGGCCAGGTCGGCGTCCCAGGTGCGCGGGTAGCGGTCGAAGTCCTCGCCCGGACCGAACTGGGTCGGGTTGACGAACACCGAGACGACGACGCTGCCGGCCCGCTCCCGGGCGGCGCGCACGAGGGCGCGGTGGCCCTCGTGCAGGGCGCCCATCGTGGGCACCAGCGCGACCGGGCCGGGCAGCCCGGCGACGAGCCCGCGCAGCTCGGCGACGGTCTCGGCGACGGCTGTTGAGGCGGTCATCGGGAGCCCGCCGGTGGGAGGACCACGTTCACCCCTCCGCTCGCTCGCTCGCGAGGGAACCCGGAACGTGGCCGTCGAGCAGGTCGGCCAGCGGGGCGCCCTCGTGCCGCTTGAGCCGGCCGGTCGCCAGCGCGCGCTCGGTGGTGCGCCGGGCCAGCGCGACGTACGCCGCCACCGAGTCCGGGGCCCGCTCGGTGAGGGTGTCCAGGTGCCGGCGCACGGTGCCGACGTCCCCGCGGCTGACCGGGCCGGTGAGCCCGCGGTCGCCGCGGCGCAGGCCGTTGTCCAGCGCGGCGGTGAGCAGCGGGGTGAGCACCCGGCCGGGCTCGGCGACGCCCGCGGTGCGCAGCAGGTCCGCGGCCTCGGCGACCAGCGTGACCAGGTGGTTGGCGCCGGTCACCAGCGCGGCGTGGTACAGCCCGCGGTCGGCCTCGGCGACGAAGAACGGCTCGCCGCCCATCTCCAGGACCAGCGTCTCGGCCACCGGCCGGTGCTCCGGGGCACTGGTGACGCCGAAGGGGGCGCCGGTCAGGCGGTCGGCGTCCTCGGGCGCGCCGGTGAAGGTCATGGCCGGGTGCAGCGCCAGCGGCAGGACGCCGGCCCGTGCGGCCGGGGCGAGGACGGCCAGGCCGTGCGCGCCGGAGGTGTGGAAGACCAGCTGGCCGGCCCGCCAGACGCCGGTCTCGGCCAGGCCGGAGACGAGACCGGCCAGGCTGTCGTCGGGGACGGCGAGCACCACGAGGTCGGCGGCGGCCACGACCTCGTCGGTGGGCAGCAGCGGCACGCCGGGCAGCAGCCGGGCGGCGCGCTCGGCGGAGGCGGTGGAGAGGCCGGCGGCGGCGACCACGTCGTGGCCGGCGGCGGTGAGGGCGGCGCCCAGGACGGCGCCGACGCGCCCGGCGCCGACGATGCCGACGCGGAGACGGGCGGGGGCGGTGTCCGCCGGGCTCAGGCCGGCAGCGCGGAGCATCCTGCGGGCAGCAGGCATCGGTGCACCTCTCGTTCCAGTCCCTCACGGGTACCGGACTCGGTGGTCGCGGGCTCCCCAGTCGGAGCCCGTCGCGTGTTGCGGTCCTGCGGTGGTACCGGCGCTCGAGTCCGCTGCGACCGGAGGTGTCACGCGGGTGTCACGCCGAAGGCGAGTGTGTGACCGGTTCGGGGCGGGTGCAACGCCTCGCTCCTGTGGGGTGGGTCACTGCGCGGCCTCGCCGGCGCTCGGCCGTTCCCGTTCCCCGGGGTGCCGTGCCCACCGGTGGGCTCGCGAGCTCCCCGGTGGGCTCGGCACCTACGGTGTCCGACGGCAACGCAGACGCACGGCGGGAGGATCCGGGTGGGCACCCTCGAGGGACGGACGGCGCTGGTCACCGGCGGGAGCCGGGGCATCGGCCTGGCGATCGCGCAGAGCCTGGTGGCGCGCGGGGCGCGGGTCGTCGTGACCGGCCGCAAGCCCGACGCGCTGGCCGAGGCGGTGTCCGCACTGGGCGGCTCCGAGGTGGCGGTGGGCGTCGCCGGCAACGCGGGGGACGCCGAGCACCGGGCCGAGGCCGTGCGCACCGCCGTCGACACCTTCGGCAGCCTGGAGATGCTGGTCGGCAACGTCGGTATCAACCCGGTCTACGGCCCGCTGGTGGACCTCTCGCTGGACGGCTTCCGCAAGATCCTCGACACCAACGTCGTCGGCACCCTCGGCCTGGTCCAGGAGGCGTGGCGGGCCTGGATGGCCGAGCACGGCGGCTCGGTGCTGGTCGTCGCCTCGGTGGCCGGGCTCAAGGCCTCCCCCATGATCGGCGGCTACGGCGTCAGCAAGGCGGCTCTGGTCAACCTCGTCACCCAGCTCGCCGTCGAGCTCGGCCCGACGGTGCGGGTCAACGCGGTCGCGCCGGCGGTGGTGAAGACCCGCTTCGCCGGGGCGCTCTACGAGGGCCGGGAGGCCGAGGTCGCCGCGCAGTACCCGGTGGGCCGGCTGGGCGTGCCCGAGGACGTCGGCGAGGCGGCGGCCTACCTGCTCGGCGACGGCGCGAGCTGGGTCACCGGCCAGACGTTGGTGCTCGACGGCGGCGCCCTGTCCCGCGGTCCCGCCTGAGCAAGGCCCCCTTGCCCCCCACCGCTCGCAGGCTCGCGGCGGGACCCTGCAAGGGGGCCGCTTCAGCGGCCGAGCACCCGCGCCAGGACGTCGTCGCTCTCGCCGTCCTCCCGGTAGCGGCGCCGGCGGCGGCCGCCGGACGGCGGGGTGAGGCCGCTCTCGGCCACCAGGTCGGCGAGCCGTGGAGCGGGGTCCTCGTCCACCGGGCCAGGTGCCTCGGCCGTCGGCACGGCCGCTCCGGGGACGGGCGGGCGCTCCCGCTGGGCGACCGGGCGCTCGGTGGTCAGCGTCGCGTCCGGCAGCAGCGCAGCCGTGGGCGTCGGGGCGTCGGTGCGGCTCAGGTGCGGCTCGGCCTCGGGCCGGGGCGTGGCCGGCGGGGTCAGCAGCGAGCGGCCGGCCGGCCAGTCCAGCGGCGGCGGGGGTGGCGGCGACGCGGGCGCCCGGCGCGGTTCGGCGCGGACCTCGTCCGGCTGGCGGGTGCCCGCAGGCGGCTCGTCGGCCCGCACGGCCGGCCAGGCGGCGGTCGGATCCGGCGCCGGGGAGGTCCGGCTGTCGGCCTCCGGCGTCCGCGGCGCGGCGGGCCCGGGTGCGGACCGGGCGGACGCGGTGCCCAGCATGACGCGCTCGACGAGCATCCCGCCGGAGAGCTGCTCGCGGAGCTCGGTGCGCAGACGGCCGACGTCGGTGCGCAGCTCGGCGAGGGCGGTGAGGTCGAGGCCGGCCAGGGCGGTGCGCAGCCCGGCGAGCCCGGCCAGGTCCCGGCGCAGCCCGGCGATCTCGGCCACCTCGCGGCGCAGCCCGGCCACCTGGGCCATCTCCCGTCGCAGCTCGCCGACCGAGGCCAGCTCCGCGCGCAGCGCCTCCAGCTCGGCGCGCTCGGCGGCAGCCAGCTGGCCCTGGGCCGGCGAGGAGACGTCAGCGGCAGGGCGGGACCTGACCAGCGCAGCGAGGACGAACGCCCAGGCCGCACCGACGACGGCGAGCCGCAGGACCTGCGGATCGTCGGTCAGGAAGACGACGACGGTGGCCGCGACCGCGAGGCAGGTGCCCGCGGCCAGGCCCGCCGTCCGCAGTGCCGGGGACGGAGGACCGGCGGGCCGGCCGCGGTGGCCGTAGCGGCGCGCCGGCGCATCGTCCCGGTCCCCCCGCATGGCGATCAGGGTAACGGTACGCAGGCTACCGATCACGGAAAGCATCGGCGAGACGCCGGGCAGGCGGCGACGTCGCGGACCTCCGGGCGCTCGGGACCCGCGCGCTCAGAAGGCGGCGCCCCGGTGGACGGCGACGTCCTCCGGCGTCAGCTTCCGGTCGTACACCGACGCCTCGTCCGGCCGGCCGGAGAAGCACGCTGCGCCGGGCCGGGTGGGGAAGGCGCTGTGGTCACCCCCGCCGCCCCAGCCGCCGCGAGGACGGTCAGCCGCCTGCGCGCACGGATGACGCTGCGGGGGTGACGGCTCACCCCTGCTGCGCGAGCGCGCCGTCGGAGCTGAAGACCAGGCCGATGGAGATCTCGCCCCGCTGCAGCGCCGCCTTGGTCAGCGGACCGCCGGCGTCCAGCTCGCGGAAGTCGGCGAACTGCAGGCCGTAGGTCTCCTCCAGGCCGGGCTGGCAGAACGGTCGCTCCGGGCACTCCGTGGGACCACCCAGGACCAGCGACCCGTCGGCGCACGCGTCGGCCAGCTCGGACAGGGTGGAGACGCCGAGCCCTTCTGCGAAGGCCTGGGTCACGGCGAAGGCGTTCTGGTCGGCAGCCTCCGACGGCTCGCCGAAGACCAGGCCGGCCTGCTCGGCGAGCGGCTGCAGCGCGGTCACCGTCTCCTGCACGTCACCGCTGGCGACCGGCTCGGCGCTCGGGCCGTTGGCCTGCCGGTTGAGGAACTCGGTCACCGTCGACAGGTACTCCGGGAAGACCTGGATGTCCGAGCCGGACATGAGCGCCGGCAGGTAGAGCTCGCGGTTGCCGACCTCGCGCACCGAGGCGTCGAAGCCGGCGGCGTCGAGGACGTCGGCGTAGACGTTCGCCAGGATCGTCGACTCGGTGAAGGTGGAGCCGCCGACCGCGATCGAGCCGCTGCCCTGCTCGAGGGCTGCGGTGTCGATGTTCTCCTCGACCCAGGCGGCCGCGACGTCCTCGGCGCTCTGCCGGTCGAGGTCGACGGCGGCGTTGAGCCCGATGAGCTCCTCGGTGGTCAGCCCGGCCGACACCGCGTCGAGCGCGGGCAGCAGCGCCGGGTTGGCCTGCGCGGCGGCCATGTTGACCGCCGGGACGACGTTGTCGGCGTTCTGCAGCTGCTGGTCGTCCTCGAGCACGACCAGCTGCTCGCCGGCCACGGGGGCGCAGGCGTCGCCCGAGGCGCCGCCGCTGGCCTCGGCGCCGCCGGTGCCGGAGGAGCCGGACTCGCCGCAGGCGGTGAGCAGCAGCCCGGTGAGGGCCAGGGGGACGAGGATCCGTGCACGGCTGCGCATGTGGCCCGCCTTCTGTGTCCCGCGCGGCCACGGGGCCGCGGCGCGTGTCTGGCGGGGGGAGCCCCGCGCAGGACATGCAACTCCTGACCACCCCCGCGCGGCCACGCGCACCGGCCAGGTGTTGTCCGGTTGTTACGAAGACACGCCCCTCACAGCGGCACGCCCGACGACGTCAGCTCGGGCTCGCCGGCTCGCGGCGCCCGCACCGGCCGCAGCGGCCACCGGCGCGGGCCGGGCGTCACCACCGTCGACACCAGGACGAGCAGGAGCTCGGTGAGCAGCGCCAGGACGGCCACCAGCACGGCGCCGGCCAGGATCACGCCGTGGTCCTGCTGGCCCCAGCCGAGGTTGATGATCCGCCCGAGCCCTCCCCCGCCGACCAGCGCGGCCAGGGTCGCGGTGGCCACGACCTGCACCGCCGCCGTCCGCACGCCGGTCGCGACCAGCGGCAGGGCGAGCGGGAACTCCACCCGGGTCAGCATCTGGCCGCGGCTCATGCCCATCGCCCGAGCCGCCTCGCGCACGTCGTGGTCGACCTCGCGGAAGCCCACGTACGTGTTGGTGAGCATCGGCGGGACGGCGAAGGCGGCCAGCGCCAGGACCGTGCCGGTCTCGCTGAACCCGAGCGGGGTCACCGCCAGGACGGTGAGCAGGGCGAGGGTGGGCACGGCCCGGCTGACGTTGGAGACGACGACGACCGCTCCGACGCCCCGGCCGCTGCGGCCCAGCAGCACCCCGGTGGGGACGGCGAGGACGGCGGCGAGCAGCACGGCCAGCGCGGAGATCCGCAGGTGCTGGACCAGCAGGTCGAGGATGCCGCCGGTCCGGGTCCAGTTGAACGGGTCGTTGAGGTAGACGAGCGCCTCGCCGAACGCGCTCACCGCAGGGCCCTCGTCCACGGGGTGAGCAGCCGTTCCAGCCCGGCCATCAGCACGTCGGCGACCAGCGCGAGCAGCACGCAGCCGACGGCGCCGGTGACGATCTCGGCCCGGTAGAAGTTGGCGTTGAGGCCGCCGACGATCAGCTGCCCCAGCCCGCCGTTGCCGGTGATGACCCCGACGGTGACCAGCGCGACGGTCGAGACGGTGGCGATCCGCAGTCCGGCCATGAACGCGGGCAGTGCCAGGGGCAGCTCGATCTGCAGGAACTGGCGGAGGGCGCCGTAGCCCATGCCGCGGGCCGCCTCGCGCACGTCGTCCGGCACGCCCTGCAGCCCGGCGAGGAAGTTGCGCACGAGGATGACCAGCGAGTACGCGATCAGGCCGATCAGGACCGTCGTCGCCGAGAGGCCCGTGAACGGGAAGATGAACGCGAACATCGCCAGCGACGGGATCGTGTAGACGATCGTCGAGAGGGCGAGCACCGGGCCGGCGAGGAAGCGGGTGCGTCGCGCGAGCAGCGCCAGCGGCAGCGCGATGAGCGCCCCGATGAGGACGGCGCCGACGGTGAGCCGCACGTGTTCGCCCAGGTACCGCACAATGGTGTCCCAGTTGTCGACCACGTACGAGGCGTCGAACCAGGGGTTCGGTGCCTCGTCCACCGCGAGCACCGCGCTCGTTCCCGCGCTCAGCACCGGGCGCTTCCCAGGAGGGCCACCCCGTGGACGCTACTGCGCCTGCTCGTCAGGCCGCGAGGCCGCAGGATCCGTCGGCCGCCG
>DATIMX010000129.1:0-3651 GCA_035474935.1 Geodermatophilus sp.
GTGGGGCCACACCCCGAGGCCTCGCCCGACTGGTACACCGACAGCGGGCTCCCGGTGCCCGACGACCTCCGGGCCGACCTCACCCAGGACCTGGTCGACCGGGTCATGACGGCCGGCCGGCCGGCGGACCGCCTCGGCTGAACCCGGACGCCACGGTGGGCGCTCCCCGCGGTGGAGCGCCACCGTGGTCGTCACGAGGCGTCGATCAGCTGCCCCACCGTGCGGCCCAGCCGGCCGTCGAGTGCGTGGCCGACGCCGGCCGGGTACTCGCTCGACGTGACGACGCCGCGACCGGCGTAGAACCGCTCCCCGGCCTGTGCACCCCAGGTGGCGGTCAGCGGGACGGTGGTGTCGGCGGTACCGGTGAACCAGTGACCGCGGACCCCGGCCATGCGGGCCGCGGTCACGGCGGACCCGCTGTCGGCCGGCGGGCCACCGCCGCCGAACACCACCCAGCCGCCGCCGAGGCGCATCAGCTCCGGGTGCCGCGGCACGAGGAAACGGGTGATCTCCTGCGCGCCGGAGGAGAAGCCGCTCAGCCACACCTCGCTGACGGGGTACTTGCTCAGCTGGCTCTCGATGAGCCCGGCGAGGAAGTCCGCGTAGCCGCTGGTGTCGCCGGTGTGCCAGCACTCGCAGGACTGGTTGGGGCTCTCCACGGCGAGGGTCATCATGTTGCGCGCCCTGCTGCTGGCCACCAACCCCGACGAGCCGCCGAGCGCGTAGGACGAGGTCGGGTTGTCCACGCCGAACTCGCCGGTGCCGTCGACGTAGACGACCAGCCCGACCGGCTTCGCGGGGTCGATGCCGCCGGCGTAGAGCAGGTAGTTGCCGGTCTGACCGTTGCCCGCGGTGAAGGACCGGCGCGCCTGGTCGGTGAACGTCCCACCCGACCCGCCGGTGGAGGCACCGGCAGCCGCGGGTGCGGCAGCCGCGGCGACGGGAGCAGGAGCGGCGGCGGGGGCGGGGGCGCTCGTCGACCGGCCCGACGAGGAGTCGCGCTTCCGGCGTCCCGGGTCTGCGGTCGCGGCCGCCTGCGGGGCTCCGGGGACGACCTCGGTCGGGACGGCTGCCGCCGCGGACCCGGCCACGTCCTCGACCTCCGACCCGGTGGACCCGGCGACGGGGACCTGCTGCTGCGGCTGGGCCGGGGTCGTGGGGGCCGGAGCCGTGGGGGTCGGGACCGGGGTCGGGACGGCGCCGCTCGGAGCGGTGGGGGCGTCGCCGAGCGAGAGCGGTTGGTCGATCGCCGCCTGGCTGCTCACGTCGGCCGGACCGGCCGTGCCGGCAGCGCCGACCTGGAGGTCGGCGGGACCGCACGCGGCGGTGGCCAGGGAGACGAGAGCCGCGACCGTGAGGACGCTGGCGCGACGGCCGGTCGTAGAGAGGGAACTGCGCACGAGTGGTCCTCCGGACATCCGCTCGCCGGTGGCGACGGACGGTGATTGCGTAGTGACTGATTGAGAGTCACATATGCGCTGCGCATCCGCTAGATAACAACCAGTCACGGTTGTCACACCCGACTCACCCGTCTCAGGGACACCGGTTCCCCTGCCGATGACAGATGGCTCACTCCTCGTCGCGACCGGAACGCAGGGGGCGGCGTGCACGTCAGAATGGGAGTGCCGGCCGGGACCGCCCGGTCGCCCAGGCGTCGAGGACGGGGATGCGCGCAGGTCGACGGTGGTGCACGGCTGCCCTGGCGTGTTCGGCCCTGGTGCTCAGCGGCTGCACCTCGGTGGGCCTGGGCGACGCCGCCCCGGGGCGCGACGATGCCGAGCCGTGGCCCGACCGGCCCGTGGTCGACCTGCGCTTCGAGGTCGCGCCCGACCTCGCGACGGTGGCCGGCCGCGAGGTCGTCGAGTTCACCCCGGACCTGGACACCTGTGAACTGGTCTTCCGGTCCTGGCCGAACAAGCCGGCCACCTCCCGGGCGGGGAGCTCGTTGACGGTGTCGGACGTGCGGGTCGACGGCCAGGACGCCGCCTTCGTCGACATCGCCGCCGGCGCACCGCAGGACGCACCGGCCGGCACCCTGGTCGAGGTCCCGCTGGCCGGGTGCGTGTCGGCGGGGGAGACCGTCACCGCCGAGCTGACGTTCGACCTGGTCCTCGGCGAGGAGGTCGACGAGCGGGTCGGGACCTCCTCCGACGCGGAGGTCGCCTGGTTCGCCACGGCGTTCCCCCTCCTGGCGTGGGAGCGCGGTCGCGGCTGGGAGCGCGGTCCCGCCGTCCCGGTCAACGGCGAGACCGCCGTGAGCGAGGACTTCCTGCTGGACTCGATGGAGGTCGTCGCGCCGTCCGGCTACGAGGTCCTCGGCACCGGGGCGGCGGACGGCACGCAGGACCAGCAGGACGGGACGACCGTGCACCGCTTCACCGCCCCGGCAGTGCGGGACGTGGCCGTCGCGGTGGGGGAGCTCGACGTGGCCGAGCGGACGATCGACGGCGTCCGCGTGCGCGTGGGGCTGGACCGGGGGGTGAACGAGGCCGACGGGGAGGCCTGGCTGGACCAGATCGAGGAGTCCAACAGCGAGCTCGTCGACCTGCTCGGGCCCTTCCCCTACGACGACCTGTGGGTGGTGGTGCTGTCCGCGCAGACGAGCGGCATCGAGTTCCCCGGGGCCATCCAGTTCGGCGACGTGGACCCGAGCGACCGGCAGGGTCTGGTGACGCACGAGCTCGCGCACATGTGGTTCTACGGCCTGGTGGGCAACGACCAGGGCGAGCACCCGTGGCTGGACGAGTCGTTCTCGACGTTCGCCCAGTTGGTGGCCGACGGCGACGAGCAGCCCTTCGCCCACCTCGCCGCGGAGGACTCCCCGCCGGTGGGTGGCTCCATGGCGTACTGGGCGTCGGAGGTCCGGCGGCCCAACAGCACCTACTACGACACCGTCTACACCCTCGGCGGCGCCGCCCTGGTCGAGGCCCGGGAGCAGGCCGGCGAGGAGGCCTTCGACGCCGCCCTGGCCGACTACGTGGCGGCGAACGCCCACTCCATCGCCACCCCGGACGACGTCCGAGAGGCGTTCTCCGACATGCCGGAGGTTCTCGGGGTGCTGCGCGAGGTCGGCGCCCTGTCCTGACCGCGCCGGCCCGACGCGGTCGGCGGAGACGGGTGGAACCCCCGGGGGACGCGTCCCCCGCCAGCGGCGGGGAGGGGTGGCGCCCCGGACTTCGGCGGCTGGCAGAGAGCGAGACGTCACTCAGCGTGATGGGCGCGTCGTCGGGTCGGATCACGTCGGTCCGGTCCTACGGCGCCGGATCGGATGGGGATGGTCGGCCTGACGGGCCTCCGACCTGCGCACATGTCTGAGCGGTGCCCGGCTTCCGCCCGCCCCGGCCGAGGAGGCCGGTGAGTGGGATCACCCGGTCGCGTGACGGCGAGGGTCCCGCACCCCCAGGTACTGTCACTCAGCGTGAGTGTGCGGCGGACGTGGACGGTCGGGGTCACCGGCGCCACCGGGTATGCCGGGGGTGAGGTGTGCCGGCTGCTGGCCGGGCATCCGCAGCTGCGGCTGGCCGGGGTGCACGCCAACGCCAGCGCCGGGCGGCGGCTGGGTGAGCTGCAGCCGCACCTGCTGCCCTACGCCGAGCTGGAGGTCCGGCCCAGTGGCGCGGAGGACCTCACCGGCTACGACGTGGTGGTGCT